>JAILQR010000025.1 GCA_024698845.1 Bacilli bacterium
CTATAGTATCTAGTAATCTTCCTCCAGCTTTTTTAATAGCATCTTCTAATTCTTTATTAGTTAATTCATTATCAACTATAAATGCTACATCCTTCTTAATTGATGGATATTTAGATGCTTCCTTATATTTAAGTGGTTTAACACTATAACTATATAGTTTAGTCATAGATAATTCACAAACATAAATATCATCTTTATATAGTGATGGATGAACCTTTCCTATAATACCTACCTCTTGTCTATCAATTAAGATTTTAGCAGATACACCAGGATGTAATTCTTTGATTTCTACTTTCTCAAAAGTATATCGATTTTTAAATCCTAAATATTTAAGTAGGTTTTCAACAATACCCTTTAATAAGTAAAAGTCAGTTTTAACATTAACATTGTTAACAATATTTGTTAAATAGTTACCAGATACTAACATTGCTACCTTATGATCTTCGTTGAACTCTTTATCATAAGTTTTTGCAATTTCATAAATGTTAATATCATTTATTTTTCTTGATTTATTATATTCATATGTTTTAAGTAGTGATGGAACTAATGATAATCTTAGGAATCCTTTATCAGCTGACATTGGATTTGGAAGTGCTAATACTTCTTTATTATCATAATTGAACATGTTAGCTGTTTCACTATTTGTTAAAGTATATGTTCTAACTTCAGTTAAGCCTAAAGTTCTAAGTCTTTTTGAAATACTCTTTCTAAGTGCTACATCTCCAACATATACACCTCTTTTAGTTGGTACTTCTGGAAGTGTATCTTCAAGATTATTGTATCCATATAATCTTCCTATTTCTTCAGCTAGATCAGCTTTGTTAGCTTCCACATCTAATCTTCTTCTTGGAATAATAATTTTAAATACGTCATTATTTAATTCGTATTTAAAATCAAGTTTATCTAATTGTTTTTCAACATCTTCATTAGTCATATTCATTCCAAGAACACCGTTTAAATCTTTTGTAGTAACTTCGATAACTTTTTCTGTTTTATCAACTTCATCATGAAGTACATTACCACTTAGAACTTCACCAGATGCATATTCTTCTAATAATGAACAACATCTATCCATTGCAGCTATTGTATATTCATAATTTAAACCTTTACCATATCTTTTAGAAGCTTCTGATTTTAAATTTAATCTAGATGCGGTTTTTGTTATTGAGAATGCATCAAATATAGCAGCTTCAATAAAGATGTTTTTAGTATTCTCATCAACTTCAGTGTTAAGTCCACCCATAACACCAGCAATACATGTTGGATTTTCTCCATCAGTAA
Organism: Bacilli bacterium; assembly: GCA_024698845.1. Classification (GTDB taxonomy): domain Bacteria; phylum Bacillota_I; class Bacilli_A; order RF39; family UBA660; genus RUG13160. The sequence goes on from JAILQR010000025.1 coordinate 1,282, forward strand.
TTACAATATCATTTGGTGTTAGTGTTCTTTCAACTTCATCAAGTGTAACTAGTTTTTCATTTTCTTTTGCATCTCTAACAGCAACAACTTTTCCAAGTTTATCCGCATCAAAGAAATGTGTTGGTTGACCATATTCAAGCATAACGAAGTTAGAAATATCAACAACATTATTAATAGGTCTCATACCAGCTGCAATTAATCTTTTCCTAATCCACTCTGGTGATTCTCCTATTTTTACATTTCTAACCATCTTACCTAGGTAATATGGGCATCTAGTTGTTTCTATATTTAATTTAACATAGTTATTAACATCATCATTTGATTCTGTATATTTACTTTCTGGATATTTAACTTTTTTACCAAGTACAGTTCCGATTTCATGAGCAAAACCAATATGATAATAACAATCATTATTTCTATGTTTATGAACATCTAATTCATATAAAGTATCATCACAACCAAGATACTTCATTGCATCCATTCCAACTGGAGCATCTGATGGTAATTCTTCAATACCTTTAGCATATGTTTCTTCAGTTTTTTCTTCTAACCCAAGTTCAAAAAGAGCACAAATCATACCATTAGATTCTTCACCTCTAATTTTACCTGCTTTAATTTCAAAATCGCCAGGAAGAACAGCTCCAGGTAAAGCTACAATTACTTTTATACCTTTTCTTACATTAGGAGCTCCACATACGATTTGTGTAGTTGTTTCTCCAACATTTACTTTGCAAACATGTAAATGATCTGAATCCGGATGATCAATGCAATCAACTACTTCACCTATTACTAAGTTATCAATATGATTTGATATTACTGCTTCAACATTGATACCAGCTTTTGTAACTTTTTCAGCAAGTTCTTTTATGTCTTCACCTTCAATATCAATATAATCTTTAACCCAATTAAGTGATATCATATTAGTTTTCCTCCTTTCTATCAAATATTCTTGATTCTCTTAAATCAACGTTATAGAAAGCTCTTATATCGCTAATTCCGTATTTAAGCATTGCACATCTTTCTGCACCAAAACCAAATGCGAATCCACTCCATTTTTCTGGATCAAATCCACATCCTTTTAACACATCATAATGAACAACACCAGCACCACCAATTGTTATCCAACCAGTATTTTTACAAATATTACATCCTTTACCTTTACAGTTAAAGCATGAAATATCCATTTCAACAGATGGTTCTGTAAATTGATAATATGATGGTCTAAATCTAGTTACAGTATCTTCACCAAATAATCTTTTACAAATAACTGTAACTGTTCCTTTTAAATCTGATAATTTAATATCTTTATCAACAATTAATCCTTCAATTTGAGTAAATTGATGTGAATGAGTTGCATCATCATCATCTCTTCTATATGCTTTACCAGGGCATATCATCCTTACAGGTTCTTTTCCTTCTTTAGATAACATTACTCTTGCTTGTACTGGAGATGTATGACTTCTAAGTAGAAGTTCATCACCTTTAACATAGAAAGTATCTTGCGCATCTCTTGCAGGATGTCCTTTTGGTAAGCCTAATAATTCAAAGTTAAATTTATCTTCCTCTAGTTCAGGTCCATCAACAACATCATATCCCATAGACATGAATACTTCTTCAAAGTCTTCTACTACTTTTTCTAAAATGCTTGGAGCTCCTGTTACTATTTCAGTAGCAGGTAAAGAAATATCTATTGATTCTTTAGCTAGTTTTTCATTTAATATAGCATTGTTTATTTCTTCTTCTTTTCCTAATATTTTTTCTGTTGCATAGTTTTTTACTTCATTTGAAAGCATTCCTAGTTCTTTTCTTTCTTCAGGAGTTAAATCCTTCATGTTTTTAGTTAATTCTGTAATACATCCATTTTTTCCTATATATTTAGCTTTAATATCAACTATATCTTGAAGGTTTTTTACTTCTTTAATATCTTCATCTATACTTGATTTAATATTTTCAATTTTTTCTTTCATATTTATCTTCCTTTCACTTTTTAAAACAAAAAAAATCATAAACATAAGGGCGAATATAATAATCCGTGGTACCACCTTAATTCATGATTTTCATGCACTTTGTATTGTTAACGGTAATAAACCGATTATTACTCCTATATATGAAATTCATTATATATATTAATTTAAGATACTCTCAGCAAATGTATCTACTCTCTTTAAATACTATATATAACTACTTAGTATATGATCATTGTAATATTATTAATAATTTTCTGCTTTCATTTCCATATATGATTGTTTATGATTACATATAGGACAAACTAAAGGAGCTTGTTTTCCATAGTAAACATGTCCACAGTTACGACATATCCAAACAACTTCTTCATCTTTTTTAAATACTAAGTTGTTATCAATATTGTCTACTAATTTTAAGTATCTTTCTTCATGATGCTTTTCAATTTCTCCAACACCTCTAAATAGACGAGCTATTTCAGTAAATCCTTCTTCTTCAGCTACTTTAGCGAATTCTTCGTACATTTCTGTCCATTCATAGTTTTCACCATTAGCAGCATCTTTTAAGTTATCAAGTGTTGAAGGAATTTCTCCACCATTTAATTGCTTGAACCACATCTTAGCATGTTCTTTTTCGTTATTAGCAGTTTCTTCAAAGATAGCTGCTATTTGTTCATAACCTTCTTTTTTTGCTTTAGATGCGTAATATGTATATTTATTTCTTGCTTGGCTTTCACCAGCAAATGCTTTTAGTAAATTCTCTTCTGTTCTACTACCTTTTAATTCCATAATATGTGCTCCTTTTTCTTTATATATTATAATATAATGACCAATTAAAAACAAGCTTAAAGCTTGTTTTTACATTTGTTCCTTAAATTGTTTAGTTAACTCAAGCATTAGGTCTGAATCAATTACTTTTTCAACATAATATCCATCTTTATCATGTTTTTCACAAAGAATTACAACTTTACTTGAATCAACCTCATTATCTTTAATAACACCCATCGTTAAGTAGTACAGATTATTTTCATAGTTAAGTTCATTTAGAACTATATATTTTTCATTATTGTTTAATCTGATTATTGCATTTAGTTCTATTTTCATACTATTTTCCCTCCGCAGATGATATAGCAGTTTCAAAATCTACATAATCATCATCTTGAAAGTCGTTAACCATATAATCTTTATCACTATTTTCTGTTATACCGTCAGATATAGGAATTATTTCTACTACTCTTAATTTAGGTTCTTCTTCTTTTATTTCTTCTTCAACAAAAGGAATAAATGGTATTTCTTCTTTTTCTTCCTTTGCTGCTTCTTCGATAACAGGTGCTATAACTTCTTCTTTGTCCTTATTAGCATTTTCAATTACTTCATCAATACTAATTGGGGCATCAATTTCATCAGCTATAATTGGAACTTCATTTATTTCAGGTTCCTTTTCAATTACTATTGGTTCTTCTTTTTCTTCTTCAAAGATAACTTTATTACGAGTTTTCTTATCAGCAAATTCTAATGATGATAGAAGCATTTCAAATTCATCAAGGATTTCACTAATTGATTTATTAAACGTTTCTCTGTTTTTTAAATCCATAATAGAGTTATTAATTTTTTCTAATTTAATTTTATCTTTTTCTTCCTCTAAGATATTAGTTGATTTAGTACTTAATGCTAGCTTTTTGTTTAAATCATCAAGTTCATTATCAATATTCTTTGATAATTCATCAAGTGTAGATAGCTTAGATTTAAAGTCGTTTAATAGTTCAATATTTGAAACTAAATCACTTCTATAATTTTTAACAATAGATTCGATATTAGTTTTTTCTTCAACTAACTTATTGTTTGAAGCTTGAATTACAGATTTAGCAATTTCAGATGAATCATAATCGTAATTATCGTAATCCTTAAGACTTTTATTAATCTTACTAATTTGAGTTTCAGCATTATAAATCTTTCTACTTAAATCATCATTCTTACTTGTTAATTCTTTAACTATTCCATTATATAGTTTTTTAGAATCTTCTGTAGATGTTGTTTCATCTTCTAGATATTTAATTCTTTCTTCGATGAATTCACGATCCATAGTTTGATATTCTTTTTTAGATATTTCTTCATCATAGTTTTTAAGTTCTTCATCAAGTTTTTGTTTAACTTGTTCAAGTTCACTGTTTTGAAGATTCATGAATGGAATTTGTTCAACAATATCAACAAGATGTTTGAACTCTTCTTCAACTTCATCTTGTTTTTCATTAGCAATTCCTTCCTTTATTAAACCAGCAATATAAACAGTATCGTTTAATATTTCTTCTTTATGATTTAATAATTCTTCCAATTCATTTTTAATTGAAGCGTATCTAAGTTCATCTTCTTCTTTAGCTTCAATATCCACATAAGATTTGATATTTGATAAGTTATTTTCAATATCTTTTAATCTTGCTTGTTCATTTTCAATCTTTTCTTCGATTTCAATTAGTGATGCTGCAAGATATTCAACTTTCTTTTGAACTGTAGAATATTTAGATTCTAATTCTTCTTTTTCATTTACAAGATTTGTTATTCTATCGTTTTCAGATGCAATCATATTGTTATATGCTTCGTTACTTGAAACATTATTGTTGATAATATCATTATATGAATTAGCATCTTTAATTTCTTGAGTTATTTCTTCAAGTTTATCATGAAGTTCTTTTTCTTCTTCTTTATAACCTTCTAATTCTTTATTTATATCAGATTTAACTCTTATTAAATTTTGGATCTTTTTATTTAGACTTATTTGAATATTTCTATCTACAATTTCACTTGTAGCATCAAAATATTTTTCATCATTCATATCTGCTTCTAGTAATTCTAATTTTTTCTCAACTTTACCTATTCTAGAAGTTGTATCTTCTAAGTCAGCTTTAAGTTCGTCTAAATTAGAGTTAGATCCAGACATTTTAACAAGTAAATCTATTAATTCAAAAATATTTGATTGCATTCTATCAACACCCTTTTTATCCTATTAACATACTAACATAACGAGGCTTTTATTTCAATAAAAAAAGGAAATTTCTATTTCCTTTCTTTAGCTAAATATTTGATAATATTTTCTCTTAATTTTTGTGTATCTACTAGTTCGTTAATACCATCAAAATATTCAATTTCTTCAAGAATATCGTTTATACCTTTTTCTAGTTCTTCAGGAGTGAATTTTTGGTTTTCTACTTCATATACATCAATATTTTGATATAGCTTTGCATAGTATGTACTTTTATTTGGTTTGTTAATAACCCACTTAAAAGTTATTCTATTTTCTAAAAATTCATAGTATAGATTCTTTATATGAGGTTCATCACCTACTAATTTCTTAGTAGTAAATCCTACTGATGTTGGAGATACTAACACACCAATGCTTGTGTTTTCATTCATTATTTGACCATAATATCTTCCAATTTTAACAAATGATTGGTCCATTTCTTGAAGTGCTGTTAATGGTACTGTGCTAAGGGCAGCATCTTGTTTATCTTTAACCATTTGCATAAGTAAATCTCTAGATTCAACATTTTCTAGTATTTCAACACACATTCCACTTCTGTATTTGCTAACTTTATAATCAACTTTCATAAATAACTCCTACTTATCTATCTCTTCTACCACGACATTTATCAGATACTTGTTTAAATATTTCTTGGTAAATAGCTGGTTTATCTTTATAACCATCAACGACTTTACCATATATCTCATAATCACCGTCTTTTGTGAAGAATGGAGACATCATTTCATAACGACTTTTATTATATAACACTAAAAACAATTCATTATATTCATATAATACAAGTGGTCTTAAATCATCTGAAAAATAACTTAGTTTACTTCCTTTGAGATTTTCATTTAATGTTCTAAATTTTTGACCTATATATTTTCCTTTATCTAAAAAATCGATTAAACTTATAAAATCTTCTTCTAAGCCTTTTTCATTATCATAGTATATAACCTTAGGAAAATCTAATTGCTCTTCAGCAAGACATACCATCTTTATTTTATCTTCTTCAATAATAGAAATCCAAAATCCTGACATACCACTATAATCTATTGTTCCATCTTGAGCAATAATACTATCTCTAAGCTCCATTAATTCGTCGATTTCTGGATCTTCTCTATCAACAATCATTTCATCGAAATTCATATTTATAGTATCTTCATCAACGTAGAATATTTCTGGATATTTTTTTATATATAATTGACCATTCATTAATATACTCATACACAAAACCTCACTACTTATATTATAGCATAAAAAAATCGGATTTATATCCGATTTAATTATACTAATTCTAATTTAACTTCTAAAGCATCGTCACCGATACGTTCGTTTAATTTAATAATACGAGTGTAACCACCGTTTCTTGATTCATAACGTTTAGCTAAATCATCAAAAACTTTTTTTACTACTTCATTATCATTATGTACGAATGCAAGGGCTTTTCTTCTTGATACTAAAGTTCCTCTTTTTCCGTAAGTAATCATTCTATCAACAAATTTACGAACTTCTTTAGCTCTAGCTTCTGTTGTGATTACTGATTCATTTAAAATAACAGTTTTTGTAAGTCCTGCAAGAATACTTCTTCTTTTACGACTTTCTCTTCCTAATTTTCTATATGCCATAATTATTCTCCTTACTAATCACGGAACTTAAGATCCATCTCATGAACTTTATCAATAACTTCTTTAAGAGATTTTTTACCTAAATTTCTAATCTTAGTAACTTCTACTTCTCTTTTGTTAATTAAATCTTGAACTGTATGGATTCCAGCTCTTTTTAAACAGTTATAAGCTCTTACTGAGAATTCAATTTCTTCAATTGGTGTTTCTAAAGTTTTAGTGATATTATCTACTTGTTTTTCTTGCATTAATCCAGATACATTACTAATAGCATTTAAATCAGCAATAATATTGAAATGTTCAATTAAAATTTTTGCAGATAAAGCCATAGCTTCTTCTGGAGTTATACTTCCATTTGTATAAACATGCATTGTTAATTTATCAAAGTTTTCATTTTGACCAACACGAGTTTTTTCGTCTTCAACCTTAACTAATTCAATTGGTGAATATGATGAATCAATTGCAATAACTTCAGGTTTTCCTTCACAGAATAATTTTTTGTTTTCTTTTGCATCAACATAACCTTTTCCGTTATTAACAGTCATTTCCATTTCAATTTTTCCACCTTTAACAAGTGTACAAATTACATGATCAGGATTCATGACTTCGATGTCAGCATCTTTTTCAATATCTCCAGCAGTTACAACGCCTTCTTTACTTGCAGAAAGTCTAATTGTTTTAACTTCTTGAGAATGATTTTTAAGTACTACACCTTTTAAATTTAATACGATAGTAGTAACGTCTTCTACTACGCCTTCAATTTTTTGGAATTCATGTAAAACTCCATCAATTTTTACAGTAGTGATTGCACTACCAGGTAAGCTTGATAGCATAACTCTTCTTAGAGCATTTCCAATAGTAATTGCAAATCCTCTTTCAAGAGGTTCTAATTCAAACTTTCCATAGTGATTACTTTCAACATATTCTGCGATTTTATATTCTGGTTTTTCAAAACTTATCATATACTTTAAACCCTTCCTTTATCCAATATTATTAATTTCTAGGTCTCTTTGGTGGACGACAACCATTGTGTGGTACTGGTGTTTGATCATTAATAGATGTGATTTCTAAACCAGCAGTTTGAAGAGAACGGATAGCGTTTTCACGTCCAGAACCAAGTCCTTTAACAAAAACTTCTACTTTTACAACACCTTGTTCCATAGCAGCTCTAGCAGCAGCTTCTGATGCTACACCAGCAGCAAATGGAGTTTTCTTTTTACTACCTTTATATCCGATAGTACCTGCAGATGCCCAAGATATTACATTACCATTTTTTTCACAAATAGAAACGATAGTGTTATTGTAAGTTGAATGGATATGAGCTTCAGCTTCAGGTATATTCTTTTTGATTTTTCTTTTTCTTCTATTATATGCCATAATTATCCTCCTACTTTCCTACCTTTTTCTTATTTGCTACAACTTTACCTTTACCTTTACGAGTTTTAGCATTTCTACTAGTTCTTTGTCCTCTTACTGGTAAACCTTTTTTATGTCTAATTCCTTGGTAGCAATTAATTTCCATTTTGTTTTTGATGTTCATTTGAACTTCACGACGTAAATCACCTTCAACAGAATAGTTATCTAATTCTTTACGAAGTTTATTTACTTCTTCATCAGTTAAATCTTTAACTTTTTTTGCTGGATCAACTTTTGCAGCTTCACAAATTTGAATAGCTAAAGAACGTCCAACACCATAAATAACAGTTAAACCAATTTTGATTTGCTTATTAGCTGGTAAATCAATATTTTTAATACGTGCCATTTAACTTATTTCCTCCTATTAACCTTGAGTTTGTTTATGTTTTTTGTTTTCACAAATAACCATAACTTTACCTTTTCTTCTAATTATTTTGCATTTCTTACAGATTTTCTTTACAGATGGTCTTACTTTCATAATCCTTTAATCTCCTATCTTTTATTCCATATAATGCGCCCATGTGTTAAATCATAAGGGGATAATTCTATTGTTACTGTATCACCTGGTAAGATACGAATTGAATTAACTCGCATTTTACCAGAAACATAGGCCTTAACAGTATGCTTATTTGGAAGTTCAACGATAAATTCTCCGCCTTTTAAAACTTCTAAAACTTTACCTTCAACTTCAATTTTATCTTCTTTTTTTGGGGAATTATTATTTTTCGCCATTTAATCTTTATCTCCTGTTAAAATTTCATAGCCATCATCAGTTACAACAACTGTATGTTCAAAGTGGGCTGATGGCATCCCATCTTCGGTTACGATTGTCCAATCATCATCTAACATACAAACATGTCTTGTACCTAGATTAAGCATCGGTTCAACAGCTATAACCATTCCTTTTTTTAGTGTTATTCCAGTTCCTTTTTCGCCATAGTTTGGTACATCAGGATCTTCATGAATGCTTACTCCAACACCATGACCAACAAGTTCTTCAACAACACTTAAGCCATGTTCATGAGCAAAAGTCTCAATTGCATGCCCTATGTCTCCTATTTTAGCACCTGGTTTAATCTCTTTCAATCCCACATATAAAGCTTCTTCAGTATACTTTACTAAATCTTTTACACTTTGCGGAGCATTATCTCCAACTATATAAGTATTAGCACTATCACTATTATAACCTTTATACTCAGTGCAAAAATCAAAAGAAACAACATCTCCCATTTTTATTCTTCTGTTACTAGGAATACCATGAACTATTTCATCATTTATAGATATGCAAATACTTTTTGGATATCCTTCAAAACCTAAACAACTAGGAACTCCTCCATGACTTCTGATAAACTTATCAGCAATGTTATTAAGTTCATTCGTTGTAATTCCAGGTTTTAAATGTTTCTTTAGTTCCTGATGAGTTAAATAATTAATATATCCAGCTTCTTTCATGATACTTA
>JAILQR010000049.1 GCA_024698845.1 Bacilli bacterium
AACTACAAGCTATTACTTCATTACACATTTTTGTTGATGCATAAATGCTTTCTTGATTTAGTGATATATCACTTTCTTTAAATGGTTTATTTTTATTATTACCATATATAGAAGAAGATGAGGAAAATATAAAATGTTCCACATCAAAATCTTTGGATATATTAAGTATGTTGCAAAAACCTAATATATTATTTTTTATATATTCATCAGAATTAATAGACGAATATCTAACACCAGCACTACCTGCTAAGTTAACTACAATACTAGGCTTGTATTCTTCAAATATTTCTCTTATCTTATCTTCGTTAACCAAATCTTCTTTTATAAATACAAAATTATCATTTTGCACTTCTTTAATTCTGTTTTCTTTAAGTGAAACATCATAATAATCATTCATATTATCTATACCAATAACAAAATAATCATTATCTACCAACTTCTTTGTTAAATAACTACCTATAAAACCAGCAGCACCCGTAACAAGTATCTTTTTCATTATACTCACCTTCTAATATATTTTATCAAATATTAAAAACTAAAAAAAGAAAAACAAGATAACTTGTTTTTCTTTAATTTACTTATATATATATTAGTTATAATTAATATCAGTCATAAGATCCATAGCATCAACAATAATGATAGGTCTAATATATTTTTTATCAGTCATAGAAGATGTTTTTACTTTACTTCCTTCTGTATATGCAATACCGCTATCAGTATAGTTATCTTCTTCATTATCAAATTCATATGCTTTTTCAATCCATGAACCTATCCAGAAATTATCACTATTTGCAATAAAATCAGGGCATTCATAACCGTTATTATCAGTATAAGAACAACCAATGTTATATAAATCAAGATATGTAGGAATTAAAACATCAAAATTACTATCAAAATCATATACACTAGATAAGTATTCATAATATTGATCAGTGTATTTTTCTAAATTATTTGGTTTTGATTCACTCATGTATTTTTTGTAAACATTAATTACACGTTTAACATCATATGAATTATCTGAATCAAATGATAATTCGTTAATTGCGAATCCTTCTGGACTTGTAGAATTATATCCAATCCAGTAATTAGTTTCTGCAAATTTTATACTAATTGGATTACTATCTACTTGTTTAACATCACCGTCAAGTCCAATAGGTTTAGCAGCAATAAGCACAATTCCAGAAATGTCATCACCATTAATAACATAGAATTTTTCATTTCCGAATATAGCAATATCTCCTTTAGAGAATTCACCATCTTCATCAACATCTTCATAATTATATTCATATCCATCTTCATAGTGAGCATATAATGTTTGAGATTTTGTAGGAGTAAACTCTACGTTCTTATCAGTTATTTTATTTCCACCTTGTGCAGCATCATACCAACCAGTAAATTCTTTGTTTCTTATTATATATGGTCTAGGTGTTTCAAATGAGTCGCCTTTATCTACTTTGATAGATTCAATAGCCATTTTTCCACCATTTGGATCAAATGTAACTGTATATTCAACTTTTTCGAATTTAGCAACTAATTCAATATCATCAGTTACTTCTTGATCAAAATCAAACTCTTCATCGCCAACAAACCAACCAATAAAATCATGTCCAGGTTTTTCAGGATCTTCTGGTTTAGTAAGTTTGTTATTGTATGGAACTAATTTTTCTTCTGTTTCTCCATTTACTTCAGAAGTAATTAAAATTTTATCATGTAATTTTACTTCATTTGCAATTGTAATAGTAAAACTTGCTTCTGCGGCTTTTGCAGCAAATGGAGCAATAATTGCTACCATAACTAATAATTTGCAAGCTTTTTTATTTTTAATAACGATTGCACTAATTAAACAAATAGATACAACTGCAATTGCAATATATAAACCAACATTATCATTTGTAGTTGGGTTAGATGTTTTAACATCTACATTTGATACAACTGCATTACCATCTTCATCTTCTATATCAAATGATAATTTAACAGTACCATTTGAATCTCTCTTAGATGCATCAGTTACTTCTTTAACATATGTAACTTTAACTAGGATATCTTTTGTTTCCCCAGCCTTAATTGTTTCATTTTTATATTGATCATATTCATATGAAACATATTCATTACTATTATTATCAGTTATACCTTTAATAATATAATCTTTACTTTCATTATTTTTGAAAGTAAGTTTATAGATAACATAATCATTAACTTTATG
>JAILQR010000054.1 GCA_024698845.1 Bacilli bacterium
TATTGTTTTTTCATACTTACTCCTATACTTTATAAATTATAACATTTAAAAAAATATTTTTAAATATTATATAAAGTCATGATAAAATAAATGTATAGGATGGTGGTAGTTGTGTTTGACGTTACTATAATAGGTGCAGGTCCAGCAGGTTTATTTGCTGCATACGAGCTTATAACTAAAAATAAGAATTTAAAAGTTGCTGTTCTTGATAGAGGCTTTAATGTTAATAATAGGGTATGTCCGATGAATAAGTTAGGCGTACCTTGTAAGAATTGTAACCCATGCAATATTTTATCTGGTTATGGTGGAGCTGGAACATTTTCTGATGGTAAGCTTAATTTTATTCCTAAACTTGGGAAAAGTGATTTAACTAAGTATATGGGTGAATCTGATGCGTATAAACTAATTGATGAAACTGAAGAAATATTTAACAAGTTTAAAATGAATGCGGAAGTTTACCCATCTAATATGAAGGAAGCTGAAGAAATTAGAAGAAAAGTTGCTATTGCCGGTGCTAAACTTTTAATTATTAAACAAAAACATTTAGGTTCAGATCACCTTCCTGAATATATTAAAGGAATATGTGATTTTTTAACTAATGAAGGTGTTAAGTTATTTGATAAATGTGATGTTAGTGACATTATAAAAGAAAAAGAAACTTATAAAATTGTTTATAAAAACGGTAAGAAAGATGAATCTATTACTAGTAAGTATGTAATTGTTGCACCAGGTAGAACTGGCGCAAAATGGGTTCAAGAACTAGCAGATAAATATAATATACCTTATACATCTAAATCTATTGAAGTTGGTGTTAGAGTAGAGGTAAGAAAAGATATTATGGAAGATATTACTAATGTAATATATGATCCAACAATATTTATAAAAACAAAAACTTATAGTGACGAAATTAGAACTTTCTGTACAAATCCGGGAGGATTTGTAGCTAAAGAAAACTACTATGGATATATATGTGTTAATGGTCATGCTTTAAAAGATATAAAAAGTAATAATACTAACTTTGCTTTTATATCTAAAGTTAATTTAACAGAACCTGTTACTAATACAAGATTATACGGTGAATCAATTGCTAAAATAGCGAATGTTCTTGGTGATGGTAAACCTATAATTCAAAATCTAAAAGATTTAAGAAATGGTAGAAGAAGCGAATGGCATAGATTAAATAAAGGATTTATAGAACCAACTTTAAAAGACTGTGTAGCTGGTGATCTTGCACTAGTACTTCCTCATAGAATTATCACTAACATATTAGAAGGCTTAGAAGTTTTAGATAAAATAATACCTGGTATTAATAATGACGATACACTACTATATGGACCAGAAATTAAATTTTTTAGTAACGAAATTGAAACAGATAATAATTTTAAATTAGAAACAGATAATATATATTTTGTTGGTGATGGAGCAGGTAAAGCCGGAAATATTGTTACTGCAGCTGCAACAGGTTTAATTGCTGCAAGGGATATATTAAATAAGTTTTAAAATATTAAATAATGTGATAAAATTAATTTAGAAAAAAATGAAGGAGTAGTTTATGGGAAAATTTTGTGGAAAATGTGGCGCAGAAATAAAAGAAGATTTCTGTACTAATTGTGGAACTAAGGCTGAAGCTAGTTCTAAAGTTCAAGTATCAAGTGATATGAACGAATATTTTAAAGGAAAAATGGAAAGCAAAAGAAATCATAAAGTTTATAGAATTGTAACAGGTTCTATTATGGCTTTCTTAGGATTATGCTTAATTATTGCTTCTTGTAGCGAAGATGCTATGATGCAATATGAAGATTTAGGATATAATATTTCTTTAGCATTTGCTGTTCCTGGTGTATTTATTTTATTAGGTGGTATTTTCAGCATTTGCAGTTTCAAATGTAATCCATTATTATTAGTATCTGCAATTTTATATGCTTTCGCTGGTATTTGTAATATCATCGGAATTGAAGATGTATCACTATTACTAATTTTATGTTTAGTATTTGTTCCTATTAATATTGTTTTCTTCTTAAAGACACAAAAATCAAAGGAATAATTAAATAAAACAGATTGAAAAATCTGTTTTATTTTTTTTGTAATTGTGGTATAGTTATTACTGTTTGAAAGGATAGATAATTATGGATCAATATAATACAGAAGAAAAAGCATTAAAACTATTTAAAGAACAAGGTTTAAATGCTAAAGAAAATTGCATAGTTGCTTTATATAAAGATTTAAGAAAATATTCTGGATTTGTTGCTGGAATGGAATATCCATACTTTGGATTATTACTAAACTTTACTGAAGAAGGAGTTGGATTATTTTATTTAGTAAATCCTAAGATTTTATTTAAAGTTAATTTTGAACAAGCTGAACTTAAGAAAGATACTTATAAATTCTATAAATATGAAGATATAGAAAATGATGAGAAGAATGAAAAGCAACTTATGGGGCGCGATGCTCCTTATGTTTGGAATGATGATGATGACTGCCTCGTGCAGCAAGTAC
>JAILQR010000020.1 GCA_024698845.1 Bacilli bacterium
TGTTAGAAGTAAATGGTTTTAATATATTTGAAATAGTATTAGTAACATTTCTTTCATCTTTAATTTTAGTGCCTATATCTAAAAAGATAGCTTTTCATATAAATGCACTAGATTATCCTAATGAGAGAAAAATACATAAAAAAATAATGCCTAGACTTGGTGGCATTGCTATATACGGATCTTTTTTATTAGGTTATATACTTTATGGAAGTAATACTCCACAAATGTTATCTATATTAATTGGTGGATTTGTTATTTTGGTAATGGGAATTATTGATGATATAAATCCTATTAGGGCAAAATATAAATTTCTAGTTCATATAATAGCTTCGCTAATAGTTGTATTATATGGAAAAATTTATTTAACAGAAATTTCTTTCTTAGGTTTATATTTTAGTGTACCTGCACCACTATGTTATATTGTATCTTGTTTAATAATTGTATCACTGATAAATGCAATTAACTTAATGGATGGTCTTGATGGTATGGCATCAGGAATAAGTTCAATATATTTCTTAACAATTTCTATAGTTGCGTTTATCCTAAATAGATTTGCTGGAATAGATATTATATTATCGTTAATAATGCTTGGATCAACTTTAGGATTCCTAGTATATAACTTCCCACCAGCATCTACATTTATGGGTGATTGTGGAAGTAACTTCTTAGGTTTTATGATTGCAGTTATTTGTTTACTTGGATTTAAAGTAACAACATTTACATCAATTATTATTCCACTTGCCATATTAGCTCTTCCAATTATTGATACTGCTTTATCAATATTTAGAAGACTTTTAAAAGGTCAAGGGATAGCAGAACCTGATAGAGAACACTTTCATCATCAACTACTTAAGATGAAATTTTCTCCAAGAACAAGCTTAATAATTATTTATATGATTAATATGTTATTTGCTACTGTTTCTATTTTCTATGCGTTAGGAGATAATAAGTTTGCTATAGTAATATATGTTCTTTTAATACTACTATTATTATTTATAGTTTTAAGAACTGATATTCTATTCGATCATAATAAAAATAAAAAATTAAAAAAATAAAACATCTATAATTATATAGATGTTTTTATGTTATAATTAATAATAGGTGAGTACTTATGATAAAGTTAACAGATGGTAATAAAGCTTGTAGTAGTGTAGCACAATTATTTAGTGAACTTTGTGCTATATATCCAATCACTCCATCAAGTCCAATGGCTGCTGAAGTTGGAAAGCTTGCTGATCTAAAGAAAGAAAATTTATTTGGTTCAACAACTAAAGTTGTTGAAATGCAGTCAGAAGCCGGAGCTGCTGGATGTTTACATGGAGCATTAATTAGTGGTTCTTTTGCATCAACTTTTACATCTTCTCAAGGACTTTTATTAATGATTCCAAATATGTATAAGATTGCTGGAGAGATGCTTCCAGGTGTCATGCATGTTGCTGCAAGAAGTTTATCAACTCATGCTTTATCAATTTTTGGTGACCATCAAGATATATATGCAACAAGACAAACTGGATTTTGTATGCTTGCATCAAGTAATGTTGAAGAAGCTGGGAACTTAGCTGCTGTTGCACATTTAAGCGCTATAGAGGGTAGTTTACCATTCTTACATTTCTTTGATGGTTTTAGAACTTCACATGAAATTAATACAGTTAATTTATTAACTGAAGATGATATAAGAAATCTATTTGATATTAGACTTATTAATCAGTATAGAGAAAGAATTTTAAATGTAGGTAATAATATTCAAAGTGGTCTTGCTCAAAATGAAGATATCTATTTTCAAACAACTGAAGCAAGAAATAAAGCTTATGAAAATATTGTTGAGATAGTTAAAAAGAACATGGATAAAGTAAATGATATCCTTGGTACTAGTTATGCTCCTTTTGAATATTATGGAAGTAGAAAAGCTAGTGATATTATTGTTGTTATGGGTAGTGCTACTGATACAACTAAAATGGTAGTAGATCACTTAAATAATAATGGATATGATACAGGAGTAGTATCTGTCCATCTTTATAGACCATTTAGTAAAAAATACTTAGAGAAAGTAATACCAGATACTGTTAAAAGAATTGCTGTTCTTGATAGAACTAAAGAAGCTGGAAGTATTGGTGAACCTTTATACTTAGATGTTTTAGCTGCTTTATCTGATAAAAAATATACTATTATAGGTGGTAGATATGGTTTATCAAGTAAAGAAGTAACACCTGCTGATATTAAAAGTGTATTTACTAATCTAATGGGAAGTCAAAAAAATAATTTTACAATTGGTATTGTTGATGATGTTACGAATCTTTCTTTAACTAAGGAGACATTTAATATTAAACTTGATTTAGATGAAGTAAAAATATTTGGTTATGGTTCTGATGGTATGGTTAGTGCTTCAAAGGAAATATTAAACATATTATCAACAAATATGCAAAAAAATGTTCAAGGATATTTTGAATATGATTCAAGAAAAAGCGGTGGAGTTACCGTATCTCATATGAGAATAGGTAAGAAACCTATTAATGCTCCATACTATGTTAAGAACCCGAAATTTATTGTTGTTACTAAACTTGAATATTTAAATAAATTTGATTGTTTAAATGGTGCATTAGATAATTCTGTACTTCTTGTTAATACATCGCTTAAAGATGTTGATTTTGATTTATATATTAATAATAATATTAAATCAAAATTATTAGAAAAAAATATAATTTGTTATCTTGTTGATGCTGATAAGATTGCTGATAAAAATAACTTACATGGAAAAATTAGTAAGATTATGGAAGTTATTATTCTTCGTATGCTTGGTTTAAATGATGCATCAAAACATGTAATTGAATCTGTTAAAAAAGCATTTAAATCAAAAGGTGAAGATGTAATAAACAATAATATAAAAGCAATTGAAGAAGCATTATATAATATTAATGTTTATAACGTTCATAAAACAGATGATGAAAAAGCAATTACTGAAGAAAAATTAACTATTTTTGATAAGATTAATAAAAGATTAGGTAATGAATTGAAAGTAAGTGATTTACTTGATTATAAAACTGGAATTATGCCTAATAATTTAGCCATTAAAGATAAAAAAGTAGCTAGTGAATTTGTTCCGGTATGGGATAGTTCTTCTTGTATTGGTTGTGCACAATGTAGTTTGGTATGTCCTCATGGAGCTATAAGAGTAATATTAAATGAAGAAGAAGGAATACCATATAGAAAAGATAATAAATATAAGTTAAAAATATCTATTAATAAAAATATATGTACTGGTTGTGGTGAATGCATTAAAACATGTCCTGTTAAGGAGAATAAACCTCTTAAACTTGTTTCCTTTGATGAAGCCAGTGAAGTAGGAGAGGAATTCTTTAATCATGTTAATATTGATGCTCCAACAGATGATATTTTAGGTTCACAATTAAAGAAAACATGTTTTATGAACCCTGGTGCTTGTGCTGGCTGCGGTGAAACGCCATATATTAAATTATTAACACAATTAGTTGGAGAAAAACTTGTAATAGCTAACGCTACAGGATGTTCTTCTATTTATGGAGGAAGTGCTCCAAGAACACCTTATAGTATTCCTTGGGCTAGTAGTTTATTTGAAGATAATGCTGAATTTGGATATGGTATTTTGCTTTCATATAATCAAAAAAGAGAGCATTTATTAAATGCTATAGATAAATATAGTGATGAACTAGATAACAGCGTTAAAATATTATTTAATAAATTAAAGGAAAACTTTAATGATTTTGATATTACAAATGAGATTAAAGAAGAATTATCAACTGTTAATTTACCTGATGAACTTGATAAATTAAGAGATTATATTCCATCAAGAAGTGTATGGACTATTGGTGGAGATGGATGGGCATACGATATTGGCTTTGGAGGAATAGATCATGTTCTATCATCTAATACTAATGCTAAAATACTTGTTTTAGATACTGAAGTATACTCTAATACTGGTGGCCAGATGAGTAAGTCTTCTCAATTAGGTCAAGTTGCAGAATTTGCTAATTTTGGTAAAAGAAATTATAAGAAAGATTTATTTAGAATAGCTATGGCATATCCTAATTGTTATGTAGCTCAAATTAGTTTAGGAGCAAATCCTATTCAAGCTATTAAAGCTATGAAAGAAGCAGAAAAACATGATGGACCTGCTATTATAATTGCTTATTCTCCATGTATTGAACATGGTATTAAATCTGGATGCTCTAATATGGAAGAAAAACTTGTAGTAAATGCTGGATATGTATTATTGATGAGATATAATCCAGAAGAAAATAAATTATATTTAGATTCAAAAGAACCTAGTTTTGATAAGTTAGAAGAGTTATGGAAAAATGAAACAAGGTTTAATGCATTAAAAATTAAAGATAGTAAACTTGCGGAAGAACTTTTATCAAATCAAAAGATTGAAATTGAAAATAGATATAATTACTATAAAGAATTATCTTCTAAATAAGTAGTAGGAAGGGATTGTTATGGAAGGTAATGTGTATAGAATAAATTTAAAGTTTGGAGGTTTTGAAAGAAAGTATTATTCTGAACAAAACATTGAAGACTTTAGAAAAATTGTAATGAAAAGAAGAAGTGCAGCTATTAAAAATAATGAACCAACATATTTTTATGATGAAATTATTAGAGCTATAGCTGCTGGTGATTATGAACTTATTACAGAAGAAGAAAAGAGAGCAGAAACTCATAAAAAGTCATCTAAATAAACACTACACATGTAGTGTTTTTTATTGACTTTTATATTAATATTACATATGATATAGACAAAATACTTGGAGGATTTGTGTTTAATGAATCAAGATAATTTCTTTGAAAGAATCAAGGGGTTAATTCAAAAAAATAATTCTAATAAAACTTCTAGTAATATAACTATGGAAGAACTTCTTGGCAGATATAACTTTGTTCCTTTTAGTAAGCCTTTTTCAAGAACTACCATGGTTGAACCTTTTGCTATGAATATCAAGTATAATGAATCTTTTATTGCAAGTTATGGGGATTTATTTACTAAGTTTTCTAACTCTTTACCAGATGCTGCTTTTCATAATGTTTTAGATGATTTTAGATTTGGACAATCTGATGTTGGATATTTACAAGTTTATTCATCTCAACATAATGAAGCAATTGTTGATTTGTGCACGCATAATTATTCTAAAACACCAGCTGAAAATTATAGGGGTGAATATGGATATAAATTAATTAATGGTAAGTATTATAAAGATTTAGGTAAGAAAAGTGAAAAAGAGTTCTATGAACTTGTAAACGGATTTATTCATAAAGATTTATCTAAACAATCTTGTATAAGTATTGGAATTACTTTCGGGTTTAAAAATGATAAAGGATCTACATGGATAGAAAATGATCATTTTCCAAATAGATTTTACAACTTTGTATACTTAGTAATATTTAATGATGGAAGTATTTATTCTGATGGTAATATTGAGTATCTAAGAGAAATACCTTATACTGAATTAGAAAAGTTATTTAACTATATATCTGCATCAATTGGTAGTTCATATACATGGAGTAATAAAGCATATTATTTTGAAGTAGATGTTAGAGATTGTGTGTATTCAAGAAATAGAAAAATTAATATTTTAAGATAAATGTTAAAACTCTTTGACAAATTTCCAAAGAACTTTTGTAGATTTACATACTCGTAAAATTCTATAATCGTTGTGAAAGAAGGAGGAAAGAATATGGCATTAGGTCAAAATATATTAAAACTTAGAAAAAAGAAAGGTCTTTCACAAGAGGAACTAGGGGAAAAGATTGATGTTACAAGACAAACAATATCTAATTGGGAGTTGGAAGAAACATCACCTAATCCTGACCAACTAAAATTATTGTCAAATGTTTTAGAAGTTAGTATTGATGATTTAATGGATAATACTATTAATAGCGCAGTTCTTAATAAATTGAAACTTAACGATGAACAAACAAAAAAAGTAAAAAAAGTATTAAAAGGTGTTGTAATTGGACTTATAGTATTACTTGCTGCTGATATTATTACTTTTGCTGTTTGTTATACTAAGAAAATTGGACCTTTTAAAGAAAAGAAATCTGAAACTAATATTGTATATGTAAAAGATAGTATTTAGTACTATCTTTTTTTTAATAAAAAAAAGACCGCCAAACGGCGGTCATTCAGGGGGTTTTGGTTTGACCTAACTACAATAGTCGTAATTGGGTCTAGCATGATAGTATCATGCTATATTAAGTTTATCTTTTTTTATATTATTTGTCAATTTAAATAAATGATAATTTTTAGATTTTAAAAAAATTATTTTTTTTATAAAAAAGTGTTGACAAATTATCACTTTTCGATTAGGATATGTATCACCAATTCACTTAAAGGCGAATTGGTACTAGTATCACACTAGTCAACCCCTTTTTATTCTTTGGAGCTGTCTCAGGGGGCAGCTCCTTTTTTGTGCTACTTGAATATTTATTTATTTTTTTATATGATTAATATAATAAGTTTATATATATTTTCTGAAATAATGAAAAGATCACAACTTTTACTTTTACTTCACCATATGTTTGATTTTTAAATTATTGATATGTTAGAATAATATCTAATTTATGGAGGCACTGTTTTATGACTGAGTATTTAGTTAGAGGGTTTAATGGTAGATTCTATGTATCTGGTTTAGATAAAGAAGATATAGAATCAAGATGTAATGAAGACGGCTTTTGTGATGAAATTGTACTTGATTGGAATATAGTTTTAGATGAAAAAGAAGATTATGAAACTATGATAAAAACTATAGCAAGTTATTTACTTGAGTTCTTTACAATTAATGAAGAAATATTAACTGCAAAATTAAATAAATATATAGTATCTGAAGATACTGATTTAAATATGTATTTTACTAGATTTAAAGATACTCTTCATAATGAATATGAATCTGCTGTTGAGTTTGTTCAAAACTTACTTGATGAAATAATAATAAATCAAGATGATGCTCTTAAATTATTTGAAGAGTGTAAAAATCTATTAGATTATCAAATGGATATTGTTAGTAAATTAGATTTATCAACAGCAGCTAAGATTATAACTGATAATAAAAATCAAGAAATAGCTCGTAAAAAAGCTATAGCATCTAAAGGATCTATAACTAGGCTTAGAAGAAAAAACAGCAAATAGATTTTGCTGTTTTTTTAATGAGGATATATAATAAAGATATGTAAATTATTAAGTGCAAGATGTTTCGCACTTAAAAGTTGGTAGTTCATTTTAAGTCGTTTTTATATACTTGATGCATGAAAGGAGAAAAAGTCTAATGAAGTTTGGAGAGAATTTAAAACAAATTAGAAAATCAAAAAATATATCACAGGAGGACTTAGCTGAAAGACTAGGTGTGTCTAGACAAAGTGTTTCTAAATGGGAAACCGGAGAAAATTATCCATCTATGTTTAATATAATGTGCTTATGTGACATATTTAAATGTAAGATTAATAATTTAGTTCATGAATCAATGCCAGAGTTTAATTCATTAGATGAAGAAATTAAGATGAGTGTTGTTAAGTTTAAAGAAAATGAACAAAAGAAAATGAAAGGTTTTACAAAAGTGTTATACATTGTTAGTAAAATAGCAAAAGCATTTAGTATTATTGCTGTATGTATATCAGTATTACTTGTTATAGGTGATGCAATAGTAATCCCTAATACAAATATAAATACTTCTAATAAAACTATTAAGGTATTTAATGATTCAGTTAAATATGAATTTACTAATTCTAAATTACTAATTGATGATGAAGAAATTATTCTTCTTGATAAATATGAA
>JAILQR010000028.1 GCA_024698845.1 Bacilli bacterium
GTTCAGGAATTCCCTTTTTATAATATATTCTTTCCATGAAATAGAAATCCATGTCTCTATGAGATAAATTATAAGATAGTACATCAGATATGTATTCTTTTACAACTTTAATATCAACTTTATCAGTAATTGTATCAAATGTTGGAAGTTCAATATAATCTCCAACCTTATGAACAAGTACCTTGTTATCTTGATCGAGCATTATAATTTTAATGTGATTTTCAATAGATGTGCAATCTTTATTAGTCATATTATAAGGATTAATATCTTTTACTAACATACATTCATCTCCTATTTTATTTAATTATATCACTCATACATAAGTACACAAAATAAATATTTTACTTGTTAACACTTTAAGTGTTATAATCTACATATAATAAAGGAGTATGAAATATGAAGTGTGTAGCTATTAAGGGAGCTAAAGAGTTATCACCAGCTATGATAACTGATCCTGTATCTAAAAATGATTCAGTCGTAATTAAAGTTAATAAGTGTGGAATATGTGGTTCAGATATTCATTATTGGGTATCAGGACAACCTGCGACTTTAGTTATGGGACATGAATTTTGTGGAACTGTTATAGAATCTGGTTCTAGAACAGATATAAAAGTTGGAGATAGAGTTACAGCTCTTCCTATATCACCTTGTGGTAAATGTGAAGCATGTTTATCAAATAATCCACAATATTGTCCGGAAACATGGACATATGCTGTTGGTCTTTCACTAACTAATCCTGGTGCGTACGCTGAGAAAACTTCTATTAGAAGCGATATGGTTATTAAAGTACCTGATGAAGTAACAGATGATGAAGCTGCTATGGTTGAGCCTACTGCAGTAGCACTTCACGCTGTTAATCTTGCATCCATAAATGAAAAAAGTTCTGTCTTAGTTATTGGTGGTGGTATTATTGGTCAATTATCTGCTATGTTAGCTAAGAAAAAAGGTGTTTCTTACGTTGCTATGGCTGAGGCAAATGAACTTAGAGGTGAAAAAGCTGTACTACTTGGCTCTGCAGATGAATTTTTTAATGCTAAGGATGAAAAATTCTTAGAAAAAGTAATGGCTCATAATTCTTATGGTTATGATGTTGTTATTGATTGTTGCGGTAATTCTGCTTGTGTATCAAATGCTCTTATGTGTGGAAAACCAAATGCTACAATTGTACTTGTTGGAGTATCAATGGAACCTATTTCTATACCATCAATACTTGCTGTTACTAAAGAGCAAAAATTATTTGGAGCTATCGCTTATACTAAAGAAGAATTTATTGAATGTTTAAAAATGATTGAAAAGAAAGAAATTGATGTAAAAAAATATATTGATGATATTGTTCCACTAGAAAAAGTACAAAATGCATTTGAACGATTAACAAGTGGCAATGATAACGCCATTAAAATTTTAATAGACCCAAGCTTATAAAAAAAAGAACTCTCATGAGTTCTTTTTTATTTCATTCTTCCTGTTGATAAAAGTGGATTAACACATCTTTGTTTAACATTTAATTCCATTGCTGGTACTTCTTCTTTTTTAATATTTTTAAATATTTTCATCAACCCAGCAATTATTAATTCAGATTTCCCCTTAAATTTTTTATTACAGATTACTTCTATAATTTGATATATTTGTGGTTCATTATATACATATAAATCATCATATGATATATAGCATTCATCTATTAGTAACTTTGTTATATGAGCAAGTAATTCCATCATATAATTATCATAATCTGAATGACATTCTTTATCTATCGCTTTGTTTATTTCATAAACTTTTAATGCTGTTTCTTTTGATATAAAACCTATTTCTTTTTCATTATCTTCATTTATATAAATTGTAATGTTATCAAGTATTTCATCAATATCTTCTTTTGTTACTATATCAACCCATGATATACCAGTTAGTATAATTCCATCTAGTCTATCAGCACATAATTTAGGTCTGCTACAATCAACAACACTAAATTTTTTAAAATTGATAACATCGTCTATATCTATTCCATCTTCATTTAAACATTTAATTAGATATAAATCATCTCTCATTATTTCCTCTGTTTTGTCCTCTGTTGATTCTTGTTTATCATAATCTTTATTCATATAATCAATAACATGAGAAAAACATGGTGTTGATATATCATGATACAAAGCAGCTATAGCCTCTGTTTTACTTTTTGTTAATCTATATGTCAATAAACACACCGTAAGCGAATGATCATATCTAGTTATATTTTCTTTAAAGTTATATATATCTTTTGAAGCATAATTCATACCACAAAAGTAATTAATCTTTTTTAGTCTTAATAACTTTGGATCATATAAATATTTGTGTAAAAATTCTGGTAGTTCATTATATCCAAGCTTTTCTAAATAATAATTTAAAAGCATATATATCACTTCCAATTAAAATATTGTTTTGTATTATAACATAATATTATAATTTTTTTACACATAATTTAAAACATGGTATAATTAGTAAGAAGATAGGAGGACTATTATGGAATCTTTAAAAAAATATATTAAATATGTTGGTATAGCAGGATGCCTACTTTCGATTATAGGATTATTTTTAGTATTTGCAGGTGTTTATATGAAAGACGGTAAATATATCGATGGTACATCAATAAAATTTATTGAAGGCGATGGTAAAATAGTTTTAGTTGCTATGCTTGTCTCTGCTGGATTAATATTTTTCAAAAAATATAAAACTTCATATATAACAAGTGCAGTAGCATTAATAGTTACACTATATGATGGGATAGATGTTAAAAATATTCTTCCATCATATAGATTTCTTGATATTCGATTAGGTATTGGATTTTATGTAACATTAATAGCCATTATCATTACTTTTGCTGCAACATTTATAGCAGATAAATATAAAGATGTAAAATAACTTAAATAACATCGTCCGATGTTATTTTTTTGTGTTATAATCTTATTACCTAGGAGGCAACAATGCAACAAAACGATGACACATTCACAAGAAAATTTTTAAAACAAAATTCCACTATTCTTTTTGGAGAATATATAAAAAGATTAGACGCTATTAAGTCTGTAAAAACAAAAATGTCTACATCCGATACATATATTAATTGGTTAATTAATTTTACATTAGAACA
>JAILQR010000073.1 GCA_024698845.1 Bacilli bacterium
ACTTAAAAATATTTATCGTTGTAAAAAACACATGCTTAATAAAAATGAAGAACTTATAATAAGTAAATTGACATCTCCATATTCTCAATTTGAAACAGCATATACAAAATTAAAAGATGTAAATTTAAAATTTGGTGAAATAACACATAATGGTAAAAAAGAAGAATTAACACCAGTGTTATACTATGAACTATCTGAAGATAAAAATAGAAATATTCGAAAAAGAGCATTTAAAAAATTATATGAAGGATATAAAGGTATTATTGATACTAATGCTGAGTTATTATCTGGTTATATAAAAAAGAATAACGCTCTTGCAGATGTTCGAAAATATAACAGTGCTTTAGAAAAATCCCTTGACGGTGATGATATAGATACAAAAGTATACAATACATTACTTAAATCTATTGATAATAATATTAATACAATTCACAAACAATGGGATGTATTTAAAAAAGCACTTAACATAAAAGATTTTCATTTATATGATGTCTCAGCTCCTATAGTAAAAGATTATGATAAAACATATTCTTTAGAAGAAGCAAAAGAATTAATTTTATCATCTTTAGAAGTTATGGGAGAAGAATATACTAAAATAATTAAAAGAGCATTTGATGAAAGATGGATCGATATATATCCAAATAAAAATAAAAGAAGTGGTGCATACTGCACACACTGCTATGAAACTCATCCATATGTTGTAACAAATTATATCGGAAAATTATATGATGTATCTACTATTATTCATGAATTAGGTCATGCTATGCAATACTATTATGCGGATAAAGAAAACTCATATGAAAATGCTAATTATTCAATTTTTGTTGCAGAAGTAGCATCACAAGTAAATGAAATATTACTTAATTTATATATTATAAATAATAGTAACGATAAAAATGAAAAACTTACAACATATGCTAATTTAATTAGACAATTTAAAGGTTCAGTTGTAAGACAAACTATGTTTGCTGAGTTTGAAAAATTAATTCATGATGCAGAAAAAGAGGGAACTGCATTAAGTGTAGATTATTTAAATGATTCATATTATGAATTAAATAAAAAATATTATGGAGATAAAGTATCTATTGATGAAGAAATAAAATATGAATGGTCAAGAGTACCACATTTTTACTACGACTTTTATGTATATCAATACGCAACTGGATATATTGCTGCACTAAAAATAGCAATGGATATATATAATAGAAAAGAAAATGCCTTAGATAATTATATCAAGTTCCTTAAATTAGGCTGCACTATAGATCCGGTAGCATCTTTAAAAGTTGCTGGTGTAGATTTAACTAGTGAAAAGATATTTGATGAAGCATTCAAAGAATTTGATAGAGAACTAGACGAATTTAATAAGTTAAGGAGTGCAAAATAATGGACAAGAAAGATTACTATGAAGTATTAGGTGTTAAAAAAGATGCATCTGATGAGGAAATAAAAAGAGCATTTAGAAAACTTGCTAAACAATACCATCCAGATGTAAATAAAGAACCTGGTGCTGATGCAAAATTCAAAGAAATAGGCGAAGCATACTCTGTTTTATCTGATCCAAATAAACGTAGTCAATATGATCAATTTGGTCATGCTGCATTCCAAGGTGGTGCTGGCGCAGGTGCTGGTGCTGGAGGATTCGGTGGATTTGATTTTAACGATTTTGACTTTGGAGATATATTCGGAGATTTATTTGGCGGAGGATTTGGTTTTGGCGGTAGAGGAAGAGGCAAAAACCGCGCTCAAAAAGGACCAGATACTTTAGTTCAACTTCAACTTGAATTTATGGAAGCTATTAAAGGATGTAAAAAATCAATTAAAATTGATTTAAATGATAAATGTCCTAAATGTAATGGTGCTGGTGGATTTAAAGAAAAAACTTGCCCAACATGTGGTGGTAGAGGAAGAGTAGTTGTTCAACAAAATTCTTTATTTGGTGTGTTCCAAACTGAAACAACTTGTAAAGATTGTGGAGGAGCCGGAAAAACATATCAAGAAAAATGTACTGAATGTAATGGTAAAGGATTTATTCGCCAAACTAAAGAAATTGAAATAGATGTTCCAGCAGGAGTTGATACTGGAAATAAGCTAAGAATATCAGGAAAAGGTGAAGCAGGATCAAATGGTGGACCTAATGGTGATATTTATATTGAGTTTGTTGTAAAAGAACACCCAGTATTTGAAAGAGAAGATAAAGATATTTATATTGAAGTCCCTTTAACTGTTGTTGAGGCTACACTTGGATGTAAAAAAGAAATTCCAACCCTTGATAAGAACGTTATTTTAGATATTAAACCTGGTACACAAAACTTAACTAAATTAAAACTTAAAGGTAAAGGTGTTAAACCAGTTAACAGTCATTTTACAGGAGATTTATATGCTGTAATTAACGTTGTTATCCCATCTAAACTATCTAAGAAACAAAAGGAATTATTCAAGGATTTAGGGGATACTGAATTAGACAACGAAACTGAAATAAAAAGATTTAAAAAATATTTAGATTAAAACTAAATATTTTTTATTTTTGTAAATTGACATAAACTTGAATTTAATTGTATACTAAAATATAAGAAAAGGGTTGATGATTATATGAAGAAAAAAATTATTATCATTAGTATAATTGTATTAGCCTTAGTAGCTTTAATA
>JAILQR010000106.1 GCA_024698845.1 Bacilli bacterium
GAAAAACATAAAATGAAGAAATTATTTAAGTATTATGAGAAACAAGGATTTAAAGTATTTTATAATAATAAATTACAAGATTTAAGAAAGTATCTTAAAAATAAAATTGTTGTTTTAACTGGTCAAACAGGAGCAGGTAAATCTACACTTTTAAATAAACTCGATAAAAGTTTAAATTTAGATACTAATCCAATATCTGAAGCTTTAGGTAGAGGAGTTCATACAACAAGACATACGGAAATACATGAAATAGATAATATTTATTTTTTAGACACTCCAGGATTCTCATCACTTAATTTAGATGAAATAACAAAGGATAACATATCTGTTGGTTTTCCTGAATTTTCTAAATATAATTGTGATTTCAAGGACTGTTCTCACATAGACGAAAAAAACTGTTCTATTAAAGATGCAGTTAATAATAAAGAAATATTAAAATCAAGATATGATAACTATGTCTTATTTTATAAGGAGATGAAATAATGATTAGTGTATCTTATTTAAATAGTATTTATGATAAAAGAAAAACTGTTGAATTAATAGATAAAATTAGCGATGCCAATTTTATTCATATAGATTTAATGGATGGAAAATATGTAGAAGAAAAAAACTTTGAAATAAATGAAGTAATAGATTTATTTAAAGATATCAATAAAGATAAAGATGTTCACCTTATGGTAAATAATCCTGAAAATTATATTGATGATTTACTTAAAATAAATCCTAAAATAATAACATTTCATCCTGATGCTTGCACTGTTACAACAGAATTAATTGATTTAATAAAATCTAAAGGAATAAAAGTAGGGATCGCTATTAATTCATATTTAGAAGTTAGTAGATTTGAATACTTACTTGATAGAGTTGATAATGTTCTTGTTATGAGTGTAAAAGCAGGAAAAGGTGGTCAAGAATTTATTCCCGATACTTATACTAAATTAGAACATCTAAAAATGCTAAAAAAAGGAAATAATTTTACTATTGAAGTTGATGGTGGAATTAACAAAGAAATATATAATAAGTTAAAAGATTTAGATGTTGATATATTTGTTATCGGATCATATATATGTATGAATGAAAATTTCGAAAGACCTATAAAAGAATTAATAAATAATTAACAAACGGAATGCCACTGCATTCCGTTTGTTTTCGTACAATTAATTGACATTTGTTCGAACTGGTGCTATAGTATACCGCAAAATTATTAATTAGCATTTAATTGTGCTAAATAAGGAGGTCTTATATATGGGACTAAATACAAGATTAAAAGAAAATATTATTGGTGATACAAGTGCATTATATCCTCATATTTCATATGATTCTTTTTCGTCTGCTTGTAGTAAAGAAGATGCAAAAGTAGAAGATATTTGCAAAATTTCATATTTAAATTTTGCACTAATATTAGATAGATTATCTAAGGATAAAAATTTAAATGAAATTTATCCGTATATTGATGAAAATGATTTCTATCAAGAATGTGAAGGACAATGGATTAGTTATATAGCAAGCAAAAAAGTTTGTGAATTTGAAAACTATGAACAACTATATAATGATTTTAATAGATCTGTTGTTTCTATTTATTACGAAAGAAAGAAACAAGAAGAAAGTAAAAGAAAAGCTATGTAATAAAAAAACGATGAATTATTTATTCATCGTTTTTGCTTCTCTTGCACTAATAATTACTTTTTGTCCATTAATAGTCTTTTTTTGAAGATTTGGTTTTTGTTTAGTTTTAGTTGCATTTAATGCATGACTTCTTAGATTTCCGCTTAATGGTTTTTTCTTTGTTACTTTTGTTGCCATATTCTGCCACCTCCAATTAATTACTTAAAAACTATATCAAAAAACTACCTTAAAGTCAAATAAAATAAGGCTTTTAGTATGTTTCTTTAATATAAAATATATGTTATTATATATTAATATTAACGAAAAGTGGTGATTGCTGTGCAATTAGATGAATTCACTGAAGCTTTTAAAAAACAAATTAAAGAAGGCAAAGTAGTTGTTTTTACTGGTGCTGGCATGTCTACAGCTAGTGGTATTAAAGATTTTCGTGGTGAAAATGGAATATATAAAGAAAATGAAAGAGCTGAAGATATTCTTCACATAAATTATTTTAATTCCAATCCTGAAGGCTTTTGGGATTTCTACCGTAAATACTTAGTTTTAAATGAGGATGTAATGCCTAATGATGCACATAGATTAATAAAAGAATTACAAGATGAAGGAATTGTAACATCAATTATTACACAAAACATTGATGGTTTAGATTTAAAAGCAGGATGTAAAAATATAATAGAACTTCATGGAAATACAAACAAGTTTTACTGCACACAATGCCATGAAGAATATAAACCAGAAGATTTATCTGAACTAGATAAAACACCTAGATGTCTTAAATGTAGTGGTATCATAAGACCTGATATAGTTTTATATGGTGAAGGCTTAAATTGGGAAAATGAAATGAAAGCCCAAGATGCAATAAACTATGCTAAAACTCTATTAGTTATAGGAAGTACACTTGAAGTAAGACCTGCAGCAGATTACGTAAAATATTTTTATGTAGATGCTCATATAAGAGGCAATAAAAAATTATTTATTATTAATAAAGGTAGAACAACATTTGACGGTTATCCAGATATTTATAGATATGATGGAGATGTCATTGATTTTGTACGTAAATATAAAGATAATTCTAAAGATAGATAATTTATTTATGATATACTTTAAATAGTAAGGGTGGTGATTAACATGCAAATTCCGCTTAAGGTTACAACTGAATATACTTTACTATCAAGTTTGATAAAACTTGATGATTTAGTATCTACTTTAAAAGAAAATAATGTAACATCATGTGCAATTTGTGATGTTAATCTTGAAGGCTCTAATCTTTTTTATAAAAAATTAAAATCAAATAATATAAAACCTATTATTGGTTTAAATGTTAAAATTGATAATTTTAACATTTACTTGTATGCCAAAAATTATTCTGGTTATAAAGATTTACTTGCAATT
>JAILQR010000095.1 GCA_024698845.1 Bacilli bacterium
CCATTACATGAAGAAGGATGTACAGAATAATCTGTACATCCTTTTATTATTAGAAGAATCTTCCTCCTAATATAATTGCTAGTAGAATAAAAATAATCAATACGATAAATGGTCCATTATTTAAAAATTGATTATTTCCACAATTTTTATTCATTTAAGTGCACCCCCTTATACTATAAAAGACTAAATAGCTGCTCCTAATATGATTATAAGTAAAATAAATAATACTAAAATGATAGATGCACCAAGACCGCCGCCACAATTAACGTTCATATTCATTCCTCCTTTTAATTGTCTTTTCATTTATATTTTATACAAAACATGTAAAAATGTGAGTATTTCTTGAAGTTTAAATATCTAGGCGATATAATAAATATTGTATTTAGGAGGATATATGAAAAAGAAATTATTTTTAATTACTCTTTCACTATTTTTACTTTGTGGTTGTGGTAAAGTACCTAAACTAAAAAATGGTGAAGAAGCTGTTATTACATTTAAAGATGGAGAAAAAATTAGCGCTGATGAACTTTATTCAACACTAAAAAAAGATTATGCTTTAGAAGCAACTGTAAATCTTATTGACAAAAAGATTTTAGAAAAAGAATTTAAAAGTGATGTTAAAGATGCTAAAAAATATGCAGAAGATAACATCAAGTCAATGAAAGAAACTTATGGTAGTGAAGAAGAATTACTACAAGCAATTCAATACTATACTAACTACTCTACAATCGAAGCATATCAAGAATATATATATATTAATTACTTACAAAATAAAGCTGCTGAAGCTTATGCTGCTGAACAAGTAAGCAAAGATGAAGTTAAAAATTACTATAATAATGTTTATTTTGGTGATGTTAAAATTAGTCATATCTTAATTACTCCAAAGGTAAAACAAGGAGCTAGTCAAGATGAAATTAATAAAGCTGAAAATGAAGCTTTAAATAAAGCTAATGAAGTTATTGCTAAATTAACAGAAGCTAAATCAAGTGGTAAAGATGTTGCTAAAACATTTAAAGAATTGGCTAAAGAGTATTCAGATGATGATTCAACTAAAAAAGATGGTGGATCACTTGGATATATTAATTTAAATTCTCTTGGAAGCAATTATGATGAACTTGTAAATGCTGCTGCTAAGATGAAGAATAAAACATTCTCAACTGAAGTTATAACTACTGATTTAGGATATCAAATTATTTACAAAGCTGACCAAAAAGAAAAAGCTTCTTTAGAAAAAGCTGAAAAAGATATCAGAACTATTTTAGGTAAGAGTAAGCTTGCTTCTGATCAAACTATTACATTTAAAGCTATGAAACATTATCGTGATGAATATAAAACTGAAATCGTTGATAAAGATATTAAAGAACAATATTCACGTTATATGAATAATATGCTAAACCAAGATAAAAAACAAAATACAAAATCTAGTAAATAATTACAAATAAAAAATCTGCATTAAATGCAGATTTTTTTATGCTTCCTTACTTTCTTTGTATTTAATAGCTGCTTCTTTTAATTCTTCTAAAAGTTTATTAACGTCCTCTTCTTCTTTTATTCGACATCCAGATGCTAATTTATGTCCTCCGCCATTATATTTATTGGCTATTTCATTAATAACCGGTCCTCTACTTCTAATAGATACTTTGATAATATCATTTCTCTTATCATTTACAATAAAGCACCATACATAATAGTCTTCAACAAAGTTAAAACTATTAATCATATTAGTTACTGTTGCTGTATCAACAGAATATTCTTTTAGAACATCTTCAGTAATTTTAATATATGCAAAAGCATTATCTTCAACAATTAAGTTATTAATTATATATGCCATAAATTTAATTTCATTTAAAGGTCGAATATATAAAATATCATATAGTGACGGAAAATCAATTTCGCTTTCTCTTATTAGTCTTGCAGTAATTTCAAATGTATGTGCTGTTGTATTTTTAAGTAAAAATCTATCACTATCAGATACTAAACCTAAGAACAAATTATTAGCTATTTTTTTGTTTAAAACTAACTTAGTATCCATTATAAGTTCAGATACCATTTGGCATGTACTAGAGCAATCTATGTCACACCAATCAATATTAGCTTGAATATCCATAGTTGGATGATGATCTATTCTAAGAATTTCTTTATATTTAAGATTATCAATACCATCTACCCTAGCCATATTAGGAACATCTAAAACAATTAGTAAAGCATCTTTAATATTTTCATAGTCTTGTTTATCTAAAGTACCATAAGCTTTAAATTTGGCTACTCCAATACCTACTGCTAATACCTTTTTGCCTGGAAAAGATTCTCTAATGGAATCTCTTAAGGCAATTTGTGATGCTATAGCATCAGGGTCCGGACTTATATGTCTAGCTATAACAATAGTATTATATTTTTTTATCTTTTTATATATTTGATTAATTATTGGCTTTGTGATATAGATCACATCCTTCTATTTCCTTTTTATTATTTAACAAATTTATAAGTATCTTTAATAATCATTAATTCTTCATTTGTTGGAACTACCCAAATATCAATTTTAGAATCTTTTGAAGAAATAATTCCTTCATTTTTATCTTTATAACTTGCTATTTGGCTATTTTGTTCTTCATCAACAAATAATCCAATTGGAGCAAGTCTTTTAATGATATCACTTCTTGCTTCAATACCATTTTCACCAACACCAGCAGTAAATACGATAGCATCTACTTTACCTTCAAGTTCAATATAATATTGAGCAATATATTTAGCAATTCTATCATTGTACATATTAAGTGCTAATATAGCTCTTTCATCTCCAGATGCAGCAGCATTTTCAACATCACGACTATCAGAGAATCCAGATACACCAAGAAGTCCACTTTTCTTATTTAAGTCATTTGTAACATCTTGAATAGATTCTCCAGATTCTTTACAAACATATTCTAAAATTGATGGATCGATAGAACCTGAACGAGTTCCCATCATTAAACCATCAAGTGGTGTAATACCCATTGTTGTATCATAGCATTTTCCTTCTTTAATAGCTGAAATACTAGCTCCCGATCCAATGTGGCAAATAATTAGGTTAACATCATCTTTTCCTAATTTTTCTTTCATTGTTTCTGTAATATATTTATGACTTGTACCATGGAAACCATATTTTCTTACACCATATTTTAAATACCATTCATATGGTACTGGATATAAGAAATTTTCTTTTGGCATTGTTTGATGGAATGCAGTATCATATACAGCAACCATTGGAACATTTGGAAGAACTTCTCTTAATGATTCAATACCAGCTAAGTTACCTGGATGATGAAGTGGTCCAAGTTTAGTTAAAGATTTAATATCCTCAATTACTTCATCAGTAATTAAAACTGAATCACTATATTTTTCTCCACCATGTAAAACTCTATGTCCTACACCTTTGATTTCATCTAAAGATTCAACTGCTCCATGATCAACTAATTCATCAAGTAAAACTTCAACAGCTTCTTTATGATTTTTTAAAAATTTTGCCCCTTTTATTTTTTCTCCGTTTACTTTTGTAGTCCAGAAACTATCTTCTAGTCCAATTTTTTCAAAATAACCACTAATGATTACTTTTTCTTCTGGCATTTCAAATAATTGGAACTTAAGTGAAGAACTACCAGCGTTAACAGATAATATTTTCATTTCTTTCACCTCTTTTAGTATTATACAAAAAAAAGAAAAAGATTACTATCTTTTTCCTTTAAAAACCGGTTCTTTTACACATTTATCTGTGTTTTCTTCACCATCAAATATGTAGTTAGAATGATCATTATTTATGAAATCAAAATACAAATTATGATTTATATTATTAAATTTATTTTTATAATCATATAAATAAGAAATATGTTTAAGCACTTTTTATCACCTATTTATATTATTAACAAATTATTAAATCTTATAATAAATCTTGATATTTATTCTCGTCTTCAATTTTTATAATTTCGTGAGACTTAATTGCTTCACTTATAAGTGGTTCAAAATCAATTAACTTTTCATATTCTTCACATTTTTCATGTGATGGATTAATAATTGGATGCTCAGGAACAAATATAGTACAACAATCTTCAAATGGTAATATACTTGTTTCATACGCATCAATTTTTTTAGATATGTCAATTATTTCTAATTTATCAAAACAAGCAACAGGTCTAATTACAGGTATTTTTACAACTTCATTTATAACAGACATACTTGTTAGTGTTTGACTTGCAACTTGACCAATTGATTCACCATTTACAATAATGTGTGAATTATTATATCTTGCGATTCTTTCACATATTCTATACATCATTCTTCTCATGATTGTTATTAAATATTCATGAGGAATATTTTTATAAATTGATTCTTGTATAGCTGTAAAATTTATTACATGTAATTTTATTGAACCTTGGTATTTTGATAATATCTTAGCTAATTCTTTTACTTTGTTTTTTGCATTTTCGCTTGTATGAGGAGGACTTTCAAAATATATAGCCTCTAGTTTTACGCCTCTTTTTTGAGCTAAGAAGCCAGCAACAGGTGAATCAATACCACCAGATAGCATTAATAATCCCTTACCAAGTGTTCCAACTGGATATCCACCTATTCCTTTAACTTTATCAAAGTATATATATACAGCATTAATTCTTATTTCTATATATATTTCTAAAGATGGATTATTTACGTTTACTTTAGAATCTGGAAAATTTCGTAGTATTACTCCACCTAATTTTCTAGATACTTCCATACTATCAAGTGGATAATTTTTATCACTTCTTTTAGTAATTACTTTAAATGAACTTAAGTCATATCCATTTAAAAGTTCAACTAAATTATTAGATATACTTTCAAAATCTCTATCATCGTATTTATAACCAAGATTTATTTCATGAATACCAAAAGTGTTTTTTAACTTATCTAATATTTGATTATAGTTTTCTTCTTTACTTTCGATAAACATTCTACCTTTATCGAAAGTTAAATTAATATCAAAATCTTTAAGAGTATTTAAAATGTTTTCTCTTAAAGTTTTA
>JAILQR010000083.1 GCA_024698845.1 Bacilli bacterium
TGATTCATCAAAAGAAATGTATTATCAAATAAATGTAGATAATTTTAGAACAAGCCCTAGTGTTTCATATACTTTTAAAAATGATGATGAAGAAGGTAGTGAAGTTTCATCTACATTTGAAGAAAATATTCTTTTAGAATATAAATTAATTAAACCAGGAGAAACTCATACTTTTACATTAAATGTAAATAAATCAATTAAAGAAATATATATTGGTAAATTAAATGTTATTGAATATAGTTTTGAACAAGAATATTTTTCTCAAATTATTTTAAAAAATAATAATGTTTTACAAGGACCAAAAACTACAGTTGGAACAGAAATATCTCAAGAAGATGAAGGCCTAATCCAAGATATAGATGACTACGGCATTACTTATTATTTTAGAGGTAATGTAAAAAATAACTATTTTAGATTTGCTGATAGACTTTGGAGAATTGTTAGAATTAATGGAAATGGAACTGTAAAAATAGTATTAGATGGTACTACAGAAGATGTGGTAGAGTACTATACTGATGGTGCACAAAAATATTCTTATGAATCATCTAATTTAAAAACATATTTAAGTTCATGGTATAATGACAACATAAAACAATATGATAAATATATCGCAAGTAATAAGATATGTGATGATTTCTCGTTTACAGGAGCTGATGAATATATCTTTAATTCAAGTCAAAGATTAAGTGTTAATCATAATCCTACATTTAATTGTTTGGGTAATAAACTTGGAGGTAAGATATCTGTTTTAACAGCTGATGAAATAGAGTATGCTGGTGGTTTAATAGGTGTAGTTAATTTAAACTACTATCTATATAATTCCAGCATAGCAAATAATTCATGGACACTTACTCCTGCAAAAGGGAATGCTGATTCTTTTTATCCGTATACACTTGCAACTAGTGGATCTATTGATGATAATGTTATAGGTAACCAACAAAAAGCTGTAAGACCTGTACTTAATATTGTTAAAGATGTATCTGTTGATGGAACGGGTAGTATTGATGATCCATACGAGATTTTATATTAGAGGTGATAATATGAAAAAAGAAGATGGCTTTGTGGCTATTTCGATTATATATTCAGTATTTATATTATTTATTATGATTATGATTGCTATCATGTTTTCGTACATATCAGATAGAAAAACATCTAATCGAATAAAAAATGATATCAGAAATGAATTTAATACAAGAATTCCTCATATTTCTATAAGTAAAAATGGTAGTGATTATCCATCAAGCTCATACACAGTAAAAATTCTTGTATCACCATCTCCATATGGTATAAAATCAATCAAATATATTTGGTCTAAAGATCCAAAAGCTATTCCAAATACATCAATTAGTAATCCAGCTGAGGTAACAACACCAAATGATACTGGAAAATACTATTTAATTGTTAAAGCATGTGATAATAATAATGCATGTCAAACATTAATATCTAAGAAATTTATCTTACAATAAAAACCAGCAATGGTTTTTATTTTTTTATGCTTGTAAATATTATTGTAAAAACTTTACAAAGATTACTAATTCATATTGTAAATATAAACCAAAATAATAATAATTATGGTAAAATATATTTGTGGTGAAATAGTATGAACTATGAAGTATTAAGTAAATTATCATTTTTAGATAATGTTAAAAGTTTTTTATCAAGTTTAACACTAATTGACGTGGTGTTTTTCTTTTCTGTACTACTTTTAATGATTTTAGTTGTAGTTTTATTATATTTTATTAAATTAAATGAAGACTCAATTGAAACTATAGAGGAAATCAAGGAAGAACCAGCTAAAGAAGAAGTAAAAGAAACATTAACTGAAGCCATTGCATCTGAAAAGTTAATTGAAGATGAAGTATATAATGAAGAAAATGCTCCAATATCAACTGATGAAATATTAAAAACTGATATTTACGATGATGAAGAAGGAGAACTTTTAGATCTTGAAGCAATCACTAAAAAACTTGAAGAAAATAAATCTACAAATGTTGACTTAACTTCATTTGAAGAAGAACAAGAAAAAGAAGCAATTATAAGTTATGATGAATTAATAAGTAAAACTAGAGGTGGGGCTATTAATTACAAAAAGGAAAGTATGATAGATGATGTTTCTGTTAAAGAAGTAGACTTAAGTAATATTGTTAATAGTACTAGTAATGCAGTTATTGAAAATAAGGAAGCTAAAGTAATTAGATATGATGAGGAAGAAGCTTTCTTAAGTGCTCTTAAGACTTTACAGAAACAAATAAATATTTAGGTGGGTTTTAAATGAAATATAAAATTATAAATTTTGGTTGTAAAGTAAATACCTATGAAAGTACATATTTTGAAGAAGTATTAATAAAAGATGGATATACTGAAGCTAAAGAAGTTAAAGATGCTGATGTAGTTGTCATTAATACATGTTCTGTTACAAATGTTGCAGATCAAAAATGTCGAAAATTCATAAGAAGACTAAAAAGAGAGAATGATAAAGCTGTAATCATAGCATGTGGTTGTAGCGTTCAAAATAATGGTGAAGAATATCAAACATATGGAATTGATATCTTACTAGGTAATCATCATAAAAGTAAAATACCAGAATTATATAAGGAATTTCTAAAAACTAGAGAGCCTATTGTTTTAATTGATAGTAATAGAAAACAAGAATTTGATGATATGCTTTTAAATAAATTCGAAAAGCATACAAGAGCATTTATCAAAATCCAAGATGGATGTGACAATTTCTGCTCTTATTGTGTTATACCACTTTTAAGAGGATCATTAAGATCTAAAAAGTTCGAAACAGTAATAAAAGAAGCTAAAACTTTAGCTGATAATGGACACAAGGAAATTGTTTTAGTAGGTATACATACAGGTTCATATAATTCTGATGGTAAAGATTTAGTAGATTTAATAAATGAAATATCAAAAATAGAAAAAGTAAAACGTATTCGCTTATCTTCAATAGAAATAACTGAGCTTAATGATAAGTTTATGGAAACACTTAAAAATAATAAAAAGTTAGTTAGTCATTTACATATTCCGCTTCAAGCAGGAAGCAATGAAATATTAAAACTAATGAACAGAAAATACGACAAAAAATACTTTAAAGATAAGTTAGAATTAATAAGGTCAATTAGACCGGATATAAATATTACAACGGATGTAATTGTAGGATTTCCTCAAGAAACAGATGAGTTATTTGAGGAATCAATGGAATTTTGTAAAGAACTAGAATTTGGAAAAATCCATGTTTTCCCTTATTCTATAAGAAATAATACAAAAGCAAGTTTAATGGAAGGTCATGTAAAGGAAGAAATAAAAAAGAAAAGGGCCTTGCAATTGATTAGAATAAGTGATATATTACAATGCACTTACGAAAAAAAATTCCTTGGTAAGGAAATGACGATTATTACTGAAAAAAATCATCAAAATGAAATTGTTGGATTTACTGATAATTACATTAAAGTATTCGTAAGAGATGCAAACTTCTTAAATAGCAATGAAGAAGTAATTGTAAAACTTGATAGTTGGGATGAAAAATATATTTATTCTGATTTCATTAAGAAAGGAGAAGACTAAAATGAGTTATACTACAACAACAGATACTAGAATTAATATTGGTACAATACAATCTAATGATGTTTCACTTGAGGATGATATTACACCGCTTTCAGAAGAAAGCACAGTAGTTCCTTATACAGATGATGAAGTTGCCGATTTAGTATATAACTTAAAACGTGCTGACTTAGTAGCTGAATATGAATATTCAAGCAAGGATTCATCAATGCCTAGAACTATGGGTGATAATGAAATGAGAACTTTAGAAAATAAGTATTTTGAATACGCTTCTAAAAGACATATTGCAAATATGACTCAAGATCCTTTATTTATCCATGATAAAGAACATCAACTTGAATTATTTAAAGCATATATAACTGAAAATGATTATAACGAATACGAAAAACAAATTCGTCAAGCTCATGGTGAAAATGTTTCACGTACAAGATAATAAAGAAAAACTGTAATGGTTTTTCTTTTTATTTTGTGGTTTAATAATATATAGGTGAAATAAAGTGAGTAAGATAGAAGGAAAAATAAGAAATATTTTGTTTTCTAGTGAGAGTGGTTACACTGTTGCTTTATTTCGAGTTAAAAAAACAAATGATAATGATATGAAAGATTTTCTAAATAGAACTATTACAGTCAGTGGAAATTTTATAAATCCCAATTTAGAAGATTTATATGTTTTAGATGGAAATTATATAGAGCATCCAAGATATGGATTTCAATTTAAAGTAGATTCATATGATAAAGTAATGCCTACTAATAAAGATTCAGTTATAGAGTTTTTATCTAGTTCTTTAATTAAAGGTTGTGGCGAAAAAACAGCAAAATTAATTGTTGATGAACTAGGTGAGAATGCAATTAATATCATAAAAAAAGATCCAACATGTTTACTTAAGATTAAAGGCTTAAGTGAAAATAAAGTAAATAAAATTTACTTATCAATTTGTAGTTATTCATCAGCAGATGAAACACTACTTTATTTAAAAAATTTAGGATTTCAAGTTCCAGAATGCTCTTTAATATATAATAAGTATGGTGATGGATCTATAGATGTAGTTGAAAACAAGTTCTATCGTTTAATTGATTTAATAAGCTTTAAAAAACTAGATTCTATATATGTAAATAATTTTGATAGAAATAGTGATCAAAGAATTAATGCATGTATTATTGAATCAATTAAAGAAATAGAATGGTCAACAGGTAATACTCATAATAGTAAAATAGATATATATGATTACTTTATTAAAACTTTTAGAATAGATATAGATTTTGAAAGGTTTACAGATTATTTAAATTTATTAATTAAGAAAAAGGAATTAATTGTAGATGATGAAGAAATATATCTAGCTGAAACATTTCAAGATGAAGAAGATATAACTAATAAACTATTTAGAATTAGCAAAAATGGAATTCAAGATAAAGTAGCATTTAATAAAATAGAAGGTGCTATTAAAACAGGTAACATTATCTTTAATGAAGAACAAAAAGATGCTATTAAAACAGCTCTTAACAATCCGGTAACTATAATTAGTGGTGGTCCAGGAGTTGGTAAAACTACAATAATAAATGCAATTGTTAAAGCATATATGTCTTTTTATAAAATAACAAGTATGGAAGCTTTAAATAAAATAGCACTCCTTGCTCCAACTGGAAGAGCTGCTAAAAAGCTAGCATCTGCAACAATGATGCCAGCTCAAACAATTCATAGATTCTTAAAATGGAACAAGGAAAGTGATGATTTTCAAGTAAATGAATATAATCCTAATTATCAATCACTTATAATCGTAGATGAAGTAAGTATGATAGATAATCATTTATTTGCATCACTTTTAAGAGGACTTACATCAAGAATAAAACTTGTGCTTGTTGGTGATGTTTTCCAACTTCCAAGTGTAGGTTCAGGTCAAATACTAAATGATCTAATTGAATCTGAAAGATTTAATTATATTTTCCTAAAACAAATCTATAGACAAAGTGAAAACTCTTACATTCCTTATCTTGCAAGAGATATAAAAAATAAGGTTGTAAGTGATGAAATTTTTGAAAGAAAAGATGATTACA
The DNA here is from genome assembly GCA_024698845.1 of Bacilli bacterium. Lineage (GTDB taxonomy): Bacteria > Bacillota_I > Bacilli_A > RF39 > UBA660 > RUG13160. Next base: position 5,617 of record JAILQR010000083.1, read on the forward strand.
CATTTATAAATGTTCCAATACAAAATATAAAAGGAACAATTAAGAAAATATGTGAAATAAGTAAATCAAAAAATATTAATGAAAATGATATTCAGATATTAGCTCCAATGTATAAAGGAGAAAATGGAATTGATAACTTAAATCATATAATGCAAGAATTCTTTAATCCTAAATCGGATAAGAAAAAAGAAATTACATATGGATATGTAACATATAGAGAAAAAGATAAAGTACTACAACAAATTAATAATCCTGATTGTAATATCTTTAATGGTGATATAGGATATATTACTAAGATAGAAACTAAATTAGAACCACGTAAAAAAGACGTTATTACAATAAATTTTGATGGTAATTTAGTTGAATATAATAAAGAAGATT
>JAILQR010000119.1 GCA_024698845.1 Bacilli bacterium
ATTGTACCAGCCACATTATCACGTCCCCAACTGTATTTATTCTATCATATTTCACTAAAATTTCATATAAAATACACAATAATTATGGTATAATGTTAACGTAGGTGAGAGTATGAACAAGGATTTTAAAAACTTAGAAGAACAGATTACAATTCTTGAATATAAAGGCATGACTGTCCATGATAAAGAGTATGCTAAAGAAGTATTATTACGTGAAAATTATTTCTTTTTAAATGGATATAGGCATTTATTTTTAAAATCCCCAAATTCTAATTCATTTATTGAGGGCACTAACTTTTCAGAAATGTATGCCTTATTTTGCTTTGATAGAAATTTAAGAAATATATTATTTAAAAATATATTGATAGTTGAAAATAACGTGAAGAGTATCTTTTCATATGTTATTTCAAAAAATCATGGCTATAAGGAAACAACATATTTAAATGTTTCTATGTTTACTAAAGATCCTAAAAAAATAAAACAAATTAATGATTTAATAAAAAAGATGAAAAGGCAAATTAGAGTTAACGGTAAACAACATAATGCAACTAAGCACTATATGGAAAATTATGGTTATTTACCTTTATGGGTTGTTGTAAAAGTCTTATCATTTGGTATTGTTAGTGAGTTATACACAATCATGAAATCTGAAGATCAAAATGAGATATCAACATATTTTAATGTATCTGTTGATGAACTTTCAACATTCTTACCAGTTTTAAGTAATTACAGAAACTTATGTGCTCATGAAGATATTTGTTATGAACATAAAAGTCATACTTATATAAGTCCTACAAGATATCATCATATACTTAATATTCCTAAAATAGATAATGAGTATATTTATGGACTTAATGATATGTTTGCACTTATTATCATATTAAAAGAACTATTAAGAAGTGAAGATTTTAATTTATTAATTCATGAGCTATCATATGAACTTGATGTACTTGAAGGTAAATTAAAAACTATAAGTATTTCTAAAGTACTAGATAGAATGGGATTCCCTCCAAATTATCTTGAAATTGTACGTCTATAACACGTTTAGTTTATTGAATATAGATTTTACATATGTTATATTTAAAAAGTAGGAGATTTAAATTATGGAAGATAAAAAGAAATTAACTATAGCTTTAGTTGCTGGATTAATTGTTATAGCAACTGCGTTATTAATTATATTTGGAATTAAGGGTAGTGAAGAAGCTGAAAGTAAAAACCCTAAAACTAATTACACACTAGTATTTAATGAAACTAATGAAGGTAAAAAGATTCAATCTTTATCATTTGTATATAAAAAGAGTAAACTTGAAGATATTATGTTAACTTTATATTATGATAATGCAGAAGTCGCTGAAGAATTAGTTGAATTATATAAAGAAGAAAATGAATTTAAAGATGTTACTCAAAACAAAGAAAAAGTAATTCTTCATTATAGTGATAATGAACTTAATAAATATAAAAGATATACTAAAGAAGAATTAATTGAAATGTTAGAAGGTCAAGGTTATGTTTACCAAGACAAAACACAAAGTAAAAAAAGTGCTGCTAAATAATAGCAGCTTTTTTTGTGTATACATATAATATGTTAGGTGATTAATGTGCAAGATAGAGTTAATAAACTTGTTATATTAGATGCAGGTCATGGTGGAACCGATCCGGGTACTGTTAATGGTGATATAAAAGAAAAAGATTATAATCTAAAAATTAGCAAGTATATTTCTGATAGATTGAACACTCTAGGAATTAGTAATAAGCTGGTTAGAAGTACTGATGAAACTTTATCTCCAACTGATAGAATTAATAGGATTAAAAGTTTATATTCACCAGGTGAAGATGTTCTTATAATATCTAACCATTTAAATTCAGGTGGAGGAGATGGAGCAGAAGTAATATATGCTTTAAGAAACAATGATAATTTTTCTAAAGTAATTGTTGATAACATGCTTAAAGTTGGTCAAAATGTTAGAAAATATTATCAAAGAAGGTTACCTAGTAATCCCAACAAAGATTATTACTTTATTATAAGAGATACTGACCCTAAGGAAACTATATTAATGGAATATGCTTTTGTAGATAGCCCAGGAGATGATATAAATCAAATAAAAAATGGTTATGAACTTCTCGCTGAAGCGATGGTTAAATCTATTGCAGAATATTTAAATGTTCCATATACACCTATTCAAACTAATTCAAATATATATGTTGTAAAAAAAGGCGATACTTTATATTCTATTGCAAGAAAATTCAATATAAGTGTTGATAAGTTGAAGGATATTAACAATTTAAAATCTAATTTGATATCTATAGGTCAAAATTTAATTATTAGTGATGATAATACTTCTAATGTTATTCCTTTATCTAATGATGTTGTGTATACCGTAAAAAAAGGAGATACATTATGGAGCATCGCTAAACAATATAATACAACTGTTGATAAGATAAAATCTTTAAATAACTTATCTAGTAACACTTTGCAAATAAATCAGAAATTAATTGTTGGAACTGATGCATCTTCATCTAGTGAAAGTAATGTAATTACGTATACAGTAGTTAAAGGCGATACTTTATATTCGATATCTAGAAGATTTAATACTACAGTAACAGATATTATTAAATTAAATGACTTAAAAACAACAACCTTATCTATAGGTCAAAAGTTACTTATAGAGAAAAAATAATCACTTCCAATGAAGTGATTATTTTAATATAGTGAAGTACAAATTCCTTGATCAGGTTTATAGAAACAATGGTTTTTATATCTTCCTGCAATCTTTTGATCATACCATACAGATTTACATGATGCTCCCTTACTTGGTGCATAGAACCATAAAGCATTAGTTGCTGGATAGTAATATTCTCCCTGTAAAACTCTTCTAGCTAATTGTTTCTCATACTCTGTAGCTGCAGCTTGATAGAGTGAAGAATTAACTCCAACAAATTGATTTTTCTGATAAATAGCATCATATATACTTCTTATATTTTTAAATGTATAACAATTAGCAAGAACTCTATTAACAACAACATTACCAACCATAAGCATACCAAGGTCACCTTCATTTTGGGCTTCGGCTCTCATAATTCTAGCTAACATATCAACATCGTTTTCTGTGTAACTTATTAACATTAATATCACCTTATATATTATATGAAATAACTTGAAATCGTGATAAATGCTATGTTATAATTGATTTGCTTACGAAAAACCCTATTTATAGGGGCGTGGTATAATGGTAGCATAGGAGTCTCCAAAACTTTTGATGGGAGTTCGATTCTCTCCGCCCCTGCCAGTAAGTTATTAAAACACTAACAAAAAGTTAGTGTTTTATTTTTGCTTATATGTATGTTATTATATGTAATTAATTAAGGAGTTATATATGGCAAATATTAGAGAACAAATTTTAAATAAAATTTCTGAAAATAAAACAGTAAATGATATATGTAATGAATTAAATATTTCTCGAAAAATGTTACATTACCAATTAGAACTTATTAAAAATACAGGATACTGCTATACTAATACTTATTTTAATGATGGTAATATCCTTTTAAGACCAGGTTATGATGATACAAATAAACCAAGAATATTAACTGATGATTCTAGTATATTGAAAGTGTTAGCTCTTTCAGATGTTCATTTTGGTAGTATTTTATCTGAACCTAAATCTGTTGAATTAATGTTTGAGTATTGTAACAAAAAAGACATTCATATAATTTTAATGTGTGGAGATGTAATAGATGGAAATTTTGGAGGTCCAAAATTAATCTCGGACTTCAATGAACAAATTGATTATTTTGTTGATTATTATCCATATGATCCAAATATAGTGACTTTTGGTATAATGGGTGATCATGATACTCGTATTATAAAGAAGTATAAATATAATCCTGCATTTTTAATTAATAAGCAACGTAGTGATGTTTTAATGTTTAATTCAAGTATTGGTGATATTTATATGAATAATTCATTAGTTAAGTTGTGCCATGACTATAAAAAAATAAGTGCTTTACCTAAGACAGAAAAGTTAATTTTATGCGGACATAATCATAAATATAGAGCAATAGTTAAACAAGATAATACCTTAATTGTAGTTGTTCCATCTTTATCAAGAATATCAAACGCTCTTCCATCTGCGCTTTCTATGAATATAGAATTTGATAATAAAGAATTTTGTTCTTGTAATATAACTCAATTGGGTATAATAGATAATAAAGTATTTGAAATAAATAATATTGATTATTATGTTAGAAAAAAATAAAACACTAGATTAACTAGTGTTTTTATATTGCTACTTCAAAATCTAATTTCGGATTTATTTCTCGTATTCTCTGACGAGGAACTCCTTCAAGTTTAACATCTTCTTGTCTTATGTCATAGAAGTTCTTTTTTTCTTCATTTATTACTATTCTAGGATCACATGTAACAGGATCTCTATTTAGCATTTCTATTGCTTGTTCTATATGTCTATCATATATTTGAATATTATCAAATTGCCATGTAAATTGTCCGACTTCTACGCCTAGATGTCTTGCAACTAAGTGTTGAAATATTAAATATTGCATTTGATTTATGCAGCCAGCTACACAGAAATCTGATGATCTTTGTTTTAACGACATATCAAGGTAATCTTTGCCATCCCATTCATGTCTTATATTAAAAGTTGTTAAATAAGCACAAGGCTTTAGTCCGTGTGGAAGGTTGAATTGTTCTTCTTGCCATAAAGAAATTATGTTTCTTCTTCCATCTGGATCTTTTTCTAGACTCTTAAGTAATTTATTCATTAAGTCATATCTTGAAACAGTATCACCATATGTTGCTCCGATAGATCTGGTATCTCCAATTTCCCAGCTATCCCACCATGTAACGCCATATTCTTTAAGTTTTTCTAAATCAGTCGTTTGATCTTGGTATATCCATAATAATTCACCTGTTGCTCCTTTTACTGCAATAGGTCTTAGTGTTATAAAAGGTGATTCCCCTTTAGATATATCATATGTAAGTGCAACAGGAGATGTTTGACCGTGGTTTAAACTAAGGGTATGTGCAGGTTCACCATCAACGTAGTGTGGTCGTGGATTATGATCTAAACATCCTCTTTGTAATATATCATTTAAAAGTATTTTAGTATACATATCACCCTTAGTACCGATTCTATTACCATTTGAATCAAGTAAGTATGTACCGTCAGTTATAATATCTTTATATGCGGTTGTTTTAAGTATTAAAGGTTTTTCTCCTAATTCAATTTTCTTTTTATTTAATCTTTCTAAATTAAATTCCATCATTACCATCCTCCCTATATTATATATTATAAATAATTAAAGTTTATCTATCAATTATGTATACATGATTATTACAAAAAAATATATGTGTAAATTAAGGTATTAAATTTTGTTAAAAAATATGGTAATATAGCGTATAATGTTTATTGAAAGGAGTAGTTTATCATGTCTAAAAGTATAGATAAAATACTAAAAAAAGATAAATACATGGACTGTATTAGAGATTTAATAGACCACGAAAAAGTACAAGAAATGAACAACTATATCCAGCATGGTAATACTACTACGCTAGATCATTGTATAAGAGTTTCTTATACGAGTTATAAAATATCAAAATTATTTAAAATGGATTATAAATCAACAGCTAGGGCAGCACTTTTACATGACTTATATTTATATGATTGGCATAAAAATGATGAAAAGACTAGTTTCTTTAAGAAACATGGATTTACACATGCATCTAAAGCATTAGAAAATGCTAATAAATATTTTAAGTTAAATAGAAAAGAAAAAGATATTATAAAAAAACATATGTGGCCACTTACACTTAGGTCTGTTCCAAGATATAAGGAATCATTTGTTGTTTCAATGGTTGATAAATACAAATCAACTGGTGAAACACTAGTACCATATACATCAAAAATAGCTAAAGCATGCATATTTTTCATAAATATATTTGTAAATTTAGTTAAATAATGCTATAATCTTTAAGCAAACGAAGTAATAAAGGAGTGTAACAAATGAAAGTAATAAAGAAAAATTTACCAGAAGGCGTAAAAAAACAATTTGGAAAAGTTAAAGGCGTTAAAGTAAAATTTATTCAAAAAGACGTTAAGAAAAAAACTAAATAAAGATTTCACAAAATTGAAATCTTTTTTTATTTATTTAAATTATTACACATGATATAATTATCATGAAAGGGATGTTGGTATGTGGGTTATGTCTCAAAATAAGGAGAAGGTTCTTAACTGTTATAGCTTTAATGTTATAAGATACTATGCACAAAAAGGTTTTAAATTTGCTATTGTTGGTGAATTTGCACACAATTTTTGGGGCGGATCTGAAGCAGTTTTAGCATTATATCCAACTAAGGAAGATGCAGTTAAAGATCTTGAAAAACTCAACAAAAGTTTAACGAAGGGAGAAAAAATATTTAAGTTCTAATTATGAAAAAGATGGTTAAAGAATTTAAAGAATTTATCAGTAAGGGTAATGTTATTGATTTAGCTGTAGGTGTTGTTATTGGTGGTGCTTTTGGTTCAATCGTAACTTCATTAGTTAATGATATTATGATGCCTTTAATTGGTGTTATTCTTGGTGGTATTAATTTTTCTGGTTTAACTTTCCATGTAAAAGATGCAACTATTTATTATGGATTATTCCTACAACAAGTTGTTAATTTCATAATTGTTGCTTTCTGTATCTTTACTTTAATTAAGTTCATGAATAAACTTAATAGAAAGAAAGAAAAAGAAGAACAAAAAGAAGCTCCTAAAAAGAGTGATGAAGTTCTTTTACTTGAAGAAATTAGAGATGTATTAAAAAAGAGAAAATAATCTCTTTTTTAAATGAATATAAATATTTTAGGTGATAATATGATAATTGAAATAATTAAAACTATAATATTTGGTATTGTTGAAGGAGTTACTGAATGGCTTCCTATAAGTAGTACTGGTCACATGATTTTATTAGATAAGTTTATGAAACTTAATGTTAGCCATGAATTCTGGAAAGTATTTTTAGTTGTTATTCAACTTGGAGCTATACTAGCTGTATGTACTATATATTTTAAGAAGTTAAATTTCTTTCTATATATGAAAAATAATAAAGCTAAATTTAATAACTCTATTAATATATGGAAGAGAATAGTGGTTGGTTGCATGCCTGCTGCTATACTTGGATTTTTACTTGATGATTACTTAGACAAACACTTTTACAACTTTCCAACTGTAGCTTTAATGTTATTTATTTATGGTGTTTTATTTATTATTGTTGAAAACATGGTTAAAGATAAAAATACTAAATATAATGATGTAGCAAAAATGCCTTATATTATTGCTTTATATATTGGTTTATTCCAAGTTCTAGCTTTAATACCTGGAACATCTAGAAGTGGGGCTACTATATTAGGAGCTTTACTACTTGGTACAAACAGATCTGTTGCAACTGAATATACATTTTATCTTGCTATACCTGTAATGTTTGGTGCAAGTTTATTAAAGATAGTTAAATTTGGTTTTGCTTTTTCATCAAAAGAAATAATTATCTTACTAGTAGGAATGTTAGTTGCTTATATAGTATCAATTATTGTAATTAAATTCTTACTTGGCTATGTTAAGAAGAAAGACTTCAAACCATTTGGTTATTACAGAATTGCACTTGGAATTTTATTGATTTTATATTATTTATTAGCTATTAGATAATTATCTAATAGTTTTTTTTACATTTTTTTAATATAGTGTTATAATGGAAACATAAGTTACCGTAGGGGAGGTTTGAAAATATGGCAAGTACAGTAACATTATCAGTAGAAGATGTTGTTGCAAGAGCAAAAGCAATTGTTGCATCAAAAGGATGGGAAGAGCTAAATGCTAGAGGTCTTGCTAAAGAATTGGGTATATCAACTAAACCTTTATACAGAATGTTTAAAGGTATGGATGAGATTAAAGATTTAGTTTATGAAAGTATTTATAAGTTTTATGATGAATTCGTAACTAGCAGAATTGATAAAGATAAAGCATTAATAACTTTATGTGTTGCTTATATCGAATTTGCTCAAGAACATAAAAACTTATTTAAAACTTTATTCTTATCTAATAATTTAAGTTGGAAATCAATTGATTCTGTATTAGATGAAAAATGGAATCAATCAGCGATTATTAATTTAGTAAATAAACATGGATATACATTCGATAGTGCTAAAGTATTATTTATGCACATTTGGTTATATTCAAATGGACTTGCAACATTACTAGCTACTAATGATATGCATTTAGATAGTGATGAAATTGTAAAAAGAATTGTAACTGTATATAAGGATTTAATTAAATAATGAAAAGAGAAAGAGTAGAATTTGGGGAAAATCCATGTCTTACAAGAATTGAAGAAAAATGTAAGCGTTGTGGTAACTGTGTGAAAACTTGTGAGAGTATTCATAATATGGGTGATAGTTGTATTAGATGTGGCCAATGTATATTAACATGTCCATTTGGAGCTATAGTTCCTAAGTATGATTATCAAAAAGTATTAAATTATCTAAATGATACTGATTATACAGTAATAGTATCTATTGCCCCTGCATCAAGAGTATCTTTAATTGAAGAACTAAAAACAAATAATAGTGATCCAACTAAACATTTAGTTGGTGTTCTTAGAAAACTTGGTTTTGATTATGTTTATGACATTGCATGTGGTGCAGATGTAACAACAATAGAGGAAAGTATGGAATTAATTGAAAGAATCAAAGAACATAAATTTCCTTTGATGACTTCTTGTTGTCCTTCTTGGAAAAAATATGCAAAAGAGACAGGATTAGATAAGTATGTTTCCTCTACAAAGTCTCCAATAAAAATGCAAGGTTACATGATAAAGAATTATTTATCCAAATACATTGATTATGGCGATAAAGTTATAAATGTAATATTAATGCCATGTGTTAGTAAAAAAGAAGAAATACTTGATTCAAGTGATATAGATATTGTTATTACTACTAGAGAATTACTATATATGATTGATGAGGCAAAAATTGATTTAAATAATATAACCGAATCGGATTTTGATTCTCTTGCAGGTAGTGCTTCATCAGCAGGAATAATATTTGGCACTAGTGGTGGAGTATTAGAATCAGTTATTAGAACTACATACTATTTAATGAATAATAAAAAGTTAGATAGTAGTAATATAAATAAGTGTTTAGATAATAATAACTTTTATGAAGAATGTGTTTATGATCTTGGTAAAGTTAAATTAAATACTTGTAAGGTCTGTGGAATGAAGAATGTTCAAAAACTAGACTTAAGTAAATATCATTTAATAGAAGTTATGGCTTGCCCTGGTGGTTGTATAAATGGTGGTGGCCAAGTTCTTGTTCCTAATAATAAGTTAGACGAAATAAGAAATAAAAGATCACAAGACTTAGTAAATATTGATATAAAATCATCATTTAAAAATAGTTATGAATCTAAAGAAGTATCTGATTTGTATAAATACGATATAGGTATGCCAGGATCTGGTAACGCAAATAAAAAATTACATAATTAAAAATGTTTTTAATCTTAATATAATTAGTGTTATAATAACTATCAGGAGGGAAATAATGAAGAAAATAGCAAAATTAATGTTAGTTCTTGTTGCTTTATTTACTTTAACATTAACTGCTAACGCAGCTAAAGATAAAGAAACTAAAACAGAAGACAAGAAAGTAACTTTATATTTATTCAGACAAACTGGATGTCCACATTGTGCTGATGAACTGTTATATTTAAATAAAAATGCCAAAAAATATAATGGTAGATTAGAAATTGTTGTATTTAATATTTTTGATGGAAAGAATAGTGATTTAGCTTATATGGCTGCTAAAGCTGTTGGAGTTGAATACGAAGGAGCTCCATTTAATGTTATAGGTAAACAACATTTTACTGGTTATGCTGATTCTATTGAAGCTGATTTTGAAGAATTCTTAGAAAATGGAATTAAAGCAAAAGAAGAAGATGTAGTTGGAAAATTAATTTCTTCTGGAAAATATGAAGATTTAAAATCTACTACTGTTGCTGAAGCTATTGAAGAAGAAAAATTAAATTCTAGTGAAGCTGAAGAAGAATCAAATGATAAAAAAGCTAGCGATACAGTTATTATTTTAATTATTGCAGCTGTTGTAGCTTTATCAATTGGATCTTTAGTTTATTATTCTAAAAAAGAAAACTAAAATAAAAATATCTACTTTTTAAAGTAGATATTTTTTTATGCACAAAAAAATTACTTCTTAATTAAAGAAGTAATTATATAGATTAATTGTAGCACTAACAATTAAGAATGCTCCAACTACAACTAGTAATATATTAGATACTAATATACAGTACATTCCAAATCCTATTAAGATAATACTTAGAACTAAGAATTGTACAAATTTTTCTTTTACCTTGAATGATAAAGCTAATGTTGATAATCCGTTAAAAATTAACCATAAACCAATAATCATTCTTAGTGTTACTTCAATAGTGTGTCCTAATATAAATAATAGAACTCCAAGAACTATTGCGTAAACACCTAAGCTTATATTTCCTTCTTTTTTAGTTAGTTGTTTACTAAATATATTATATAGACCAATGACTAATGCGATTGCTCCGATAATATAACAAGTATATACAACTATATCATTATTATTTGTTAGAAGCATACATCCTAAAACTAATGTTAAGAAGTTTAGTAATAGCGGTGTTTTCTTCTTTTTTTCTGGATTTATAATTAAATCGTTTTTCATTTTCATCACCTGGTTATATTATACCTGTAAATTAATATAATAATCAATACTCTTTTTCCCTTATATATGTTATAATTTTACATATAATATAGGTGATACTATGAATAAAAAGGAATTTGAAAAATATTTAAATGACAAATTATGTTTTCTTGTTGATAACGTAAGAGTGCAAGAAGTATCAAAATATATTGATGTTATTAACAACTATACTAATATGGGTCAAACTGAGGAAAATGCTGTAGCATCTTTTGGAAATGTTGATGATCTTGTTATGGCTATTTATTTATCTCATGGTTTAGATTACAAAAAGCTTGCTGGTGGTAAGTTATCAGGTAAAGGTATTAAAATAGCATTTGTTAACTTCTTTAATATTATTTCTGGAAAAGATAAGAAACTTGCTAGAAGTTCATTATTCTACTTTATTTATATAATTTTATTATGTATTTTACTTAAAATAGTATTTATAATGGTTAGAGATTTAGGCGCTCAAATACTTGGAGGTTCACTTGGATCTGGTTTAGCTGATAAAATTTACGGAACAGCATTTGATGTTTTATATGTTATAGCAGCAATAGTATTGTTCTTTAAGTTATTCACAAAGAGATTCGCAAAATAGACTACAACGTAGTCTTTTTTCTTGCATTAATTTATTTTTTGTTGTATTATCTTTTGGTAATTCGTTTGGAGATGAAGGCATGGAAAAAATTATAAATATTGCTGTTGTTGCACACGTAGATGCTGGTAAAAGTACATTAGTTGATGCTTTACTAGAACAAAATGGAGTTTTCTCTGAAAGAGAAGAACTTGTTGATTGTGTAATGGATAGTAATGACATTGAAAGAGAAAGAGGAATAACAATTTACTCTAAAAACTGCGCAATAAGATATAAAGACTATAAAATTAATATAGTTGATACTCCAGGTCACGCAGATTTTTCTAGTGAAGTTGAAAGGGTTATTAGAACAGTTGATACAGTAGTACTTCTTGTTGACTCAGCAGAAGGACCAATGCCTCAAACTAGATTCGTTTTAAAGAAAGCTTTAGAACAAAACCTAAGACCTATCCTATTTATTAATAAAATTGATAAGAAAGATGCAAGAGTTCAAGAAGTTGTTGATATGACATTTGATTTATTCTTAGAATTAAATGCAACTGATGAACAATTAGATTTTCCTATTATATATGGTATAGCTAGAGATGGAATTGCTAAACTTGATATGAATGATAATTCAGATTCAATTGCGCCGCTTCTTGAAACTATTATTAATCATGTTAAACCATTTGAAGGTAGCGAAAGTGATGATTTACAACTTCAAGTATCTGCTCTTGATTATGATGAATATATTGGACGTATTGGTATCGGCCGTGTTAATAAAGGAAAAATCAAAAATGGTGAAACAGTAACATTAGTTACTAATGATGGAAATGTATCGTCATTTAAGATTTCTAAATTATTTGTTAATGAAGGAATTAAAAGAGTTGAAAAGAGTGAAGCTAGTTATGGCGAAATTGTTGCTATAGCTGGATGTTCATCTATTTCAATTGGTGATACTATTTGTGAAAATGGTAAACCTAATGCTCTTCCTCCAATAACTATCGAAAAACCAACATTATCAATGAACTTCTTGGTTAATTCAAGTCCATTTGCTGGAAAAAGTGGTAAGTACTTAACTAACAGACATATTAAAGAAAGATTAGATAAAGAACTTGAAACTAACGTTGGTCTTGAGGTTGAACCACTTGAAAATGCTGATGGTTATAAAGTTAGTGGACGTGGTGAACTTCACTTATCAATCTTACTTGAAAATATGAGAAGAGAAGGTTATGAACTTTCTGTTTCTAAACCTGAGGTATTAATTAAGGAAATAGACGGTGTTAAATGTGAACCATTTGAAAAAGTTATTATTAACTGTCCAACTGATTATTCAGGAACAGTAATTAACGATATTCAAGAAAGAAAAGGAATTTTAGAAGTTGTTTCTTCTGATTCTGAAAACTTCTCACACTTAGAATTTAGTGCTCCAACTAGAGGATTAATTGGTTATAGATCTGCATTTATTACTAATACTAAAGGTGAAGGTGTAATGGTTAGATCATTTGATGACTATAAGCCATATGTTGGACCTATTACAAGACGTAAAAATGGTGTTCTTGTTTCTATGGAAAATGGTAAAGCACTAGGATATTCATTATTTAACTTACAAGATAGAGGAACTCTTATTATTGAACCATCAACAGATGTTTACTGCGGTATGATAATAGGTATTCACAATAGAGATAATGACTTAGATGTTAACCCATGTAAGAATAAAAACTTAACAAATACTAGATCTAGTGGAGCAGATGAAGCTATAGTTTTAACTAAAGCTAAAACATTTACTCTAGAAGAAGCTTTAGAATTTATTGATGATGATGAGTATGTTGAAGTTACTCCAGATGATATTAGACTTAGAAAGAAATTCTTAGATCCTAAAGATAGATTTAGAAATAATAGAAATAACGAATAAAAAAACAAGCATTTAAGCTTGTTTTTTATTTGCTATTAAATACCAAGTTTATTAACTTTATATACTCTAGTACCATTAGATGCTAAGTAGAAGTTAACTAGTTCTTCTTGTGTATTATAATTTGTTGCAATGATTTGAGCTGTATATCCAACTAAACCAGCTTTAGTTGTGTTAAATACTGGAGTAACATTAACGTCAAATTGTAATTTACCTTGGAAGTTGTTTTTATCTATAATTTGTTGTTTGAATTTTTCAAATTCTGTTTTAATCATTTTTTCAGGTGTTCCAATATATGTATCAGTTTTAGCATATGCTGGATCAATAGCACATCCATTTTTTACAACGCTATATGTTAGAACAGTATCTTTATTAAAGTTTCCATCGCCAAATTGACATTTGCTTGATTTACCAGAATTTCCACCACCGTTATTTGGTTTTTGTGTTGGCGTTGGAGTTACTGCTTTAGCATTAATTGTTAATGTTGCATTTTGAACATCAGTTTTATTTCCACTTAAGTCACTAGCAATTATTTTGATTGTATGTGTTCCAGGTTCAGTAATTCTACCATCAGCTGGATCAACATATGAATAAGCACAATCAGCAGCGCTATTATCGATACAACTTGATACAAAGTCATTAATTGAATAAGTTGCACCTTCTTCAATTAAAACATCTTTAAGTACAAGTGTAGGAGCTTCATTATCAACAACGATAATTTTTGAAATGTAGTCTTTATTTTTAATAGTAATTGTTACAGTATATTCTCCAACAGATGTATAGATATTATTTTGAAGGTTTGTTTCATCATATTTAATTGAATCGTTTACTGATTTAACGTTATCATAATTACTTATAAACTTATCAATTGTAGGAACTTCTTGTCCTAATAATATAGTAATTGATTTTTTAATCTTAATTTTATTTATGTTATTAAGTGCATTATTTGATTCATTTTCAATTTTCTTCTTTTCGTTTTGTTTTTG
>JAILQR010000005.1 GCA_024698845.1 Bacilli bacterium
GCATGTCTAAATAATCTACTAAATCATTTATTTTTACATGTTCTTCTTCTTTTGTTTTATTATCTTTAATCTTTACTTGATCTTTAGCTAAATCTTCATCATTTAAAACAATTAAATATTTAGAATTAAATCTATCTACGCTCTTAAATTGAGCTTTTAAAGATTTATTCATCATATCTGTTTCACAGATAAATCCATTTAATCTTAAATCTTGTGCAAGATATGCTGCTGTTTCTTTTTCATCTTCTGAAACATATAGTAAATAAACATCAACATCATCATTTACAGGAATATCAATTTGTTTTTCTTCAAGCATTTGCATTGCTCTATCAAATCCCATTGCAAATCCAACTGCAGGAGTAGATGGACCACCTAGAGTTTCAACTAAGTTGTTATATCTACCTCCACCACCAAGAGCATAAGAATCATCTAAAACAATTTCAAATACCATGTGTGTATAGTAATCTAATCCTCGAACTAGACCATCATCTTCTACATAATTAATATCCATTAAATCAAGTAATTCTTTTAACTTGTTATATCTAGTTAAAGATTCTTCATTTAAATAATCTTTTATTTTAGGAACATTTTTAAGAATTTCTGAATCAGCATCAACTTTGCAATCTAATATTCTTAGAGGATTTTTGTTAAATCTTTCTCTACAGTCTTCACAAAGTTCATTGATATGTGGTTCTAAATAAGTTTTTAAAGCTTCTTTATAATTTTCTCTAGATTCTGCATCCCCAAGGGTATTTAATTTAACAGTTACATTATCAAGACCAATTAATCTATAAGCGTTATATGCTAATGAAATAACTTCTGCATCAGAAAGAGCATCATCAGAACCAAAGCATTCAAATCCCCATTGAGTAAATTCTCTATTTCTTCCGCTTTGTGGTCTTTCATAACGATACATTTTCATATTGTAATAAACTTTAACAGGATCAGTCATATTTCCATATAGTTTATTTTCAATAAACCATCTAACTACACCAGCAGTTCCTTCAGGTCTAAGAGTAATATTTCTATCTCCTCTATCTTTAAAATCGTATGTTTCTTTTTGAACCATGTCAGTTGTTTCACCAACACCTCTGTGGAATAATTCAGATGCTTCAAAAACTGGAGTTTCAATTCTTCCATAATTATATTTTTGACATAGTGCATCTAAAATATCATTTACATACATTCTTTTCTTGGCATCAATTCCATAAATATCATATGTTCCTTTTTGTTTTGTTATCATTTTTATTCCTCCTTTAAAAATAAAAAAACCTAAATAACGTAAGGACGAAATTTACTTCCGCGGTGCCACCTTACTTTACTTAGGTACTCTCAATTACTTTTATATCGCTTAAGTATAAAGCGTTTCTATTGCTACTAAGAAATGTTCTTCAATTAATAATTTTATTATGTCATTTCCACCATCTAGACACTCTCTTGTCAATAAAATATTTTATTAATCTACTTTTCCCATAGAAATTACCAAAAATATAGAAATATTGTACTATTTTTTCTTGATTTAGTCAATAATTATCGAGATTTTCTATCTTGATTTTTTACACTATTAAAATATGTATAATAATCATTTTGTTCTAGATAATCTTCAAGTGTCATGAAACTTTCTTCACCATCTTCATCAAGCGATTTATTTACTCTTTCGTTAATGAAGTCTTGCATTCTTTCTTCGTATGTTTTAGCTCTTGAATCCCTTTTCTTTTCTTCTCTTCTTTTGTAAGCGTCTAGAAGTTCTGCATTTTCTTTAGATTCCTCTGGAAAGACTTCTTTATAGATATCTTCTTTTGAGTATACAGATAAATGAATTAATTCACCAGATGATTGAGGTTCTTTAAATGAATATGTTCTTCCATAATATCCTCTTAATTCATTTAATCTATCATATAGAGCAATATATGCCATTATATTAGTCCATAAAGAGCTATTATCTTTTGGTAAGTATCCTTCGTATGGAACATTTAGCAATTCTTGTAAAGACATTTTAGATGGTCTTGCTCCAAAATCTTTAAAAGGGACATTTAAGCTTTTATCCATTTCACTTTGAATCCACGAACCAAATATTTGACTTATTTTTTTACTAAGTTCTGCGTCTAGTTCTGTTCTTGGAAATAAGAATCTATTTTCAATTACGTGTAGTACACAATATTTTCTTGTTTTTTGTTTGGTTTTATCAACTTCTGGAAGAGGCATTACATCTCTTATAGAAAACATAGTTCTATTTGGATTTTCATTATAAAAAGAATCAACAAAATCACTTTTATACATAATAGGGACAACGCTTTCTCTATTATCTTCAACTCTTCCATCAGTTCTAATTACATCTGTTTTACTATATGGATTTTTTTCAAAGCCATATCCTCTTGAGTATTTTTTTGTCGCAACTAAAAGAATAGTATCGAATTCATCTTTATTTAATTTTGTTTTATCTGATGAAACCTTATTATAAGAATCAATTACAGCATTTTTTAATTCTTTATTTGTTCTAAATAGAGAGTTAAAGAATAACACTCTTCCATTTTTATCTTGGTCAAATAAGAATTTATCGCCTTTTCTACCATCAAAATAAGCATGAGTTATTTCATTTGTTTTTCCATCAAGTGATAGTGTTGTTCCATCATTTTTTATAAGAACATACTTATAAATACAAATATCAGCCATAAAAGATTACCTCTTTTCTTTTAGTTCTTTTTATTTACATTAATTACAAATGGTAATTTTCTAATTTCTTTAATAAAACTATTTAATTCATCATAGTTATTTACTTTAACAGTAATATCATAGATAGTACTATTATCTGTTGTATGAGTTTCAACTGCATCAACATACACTTTTAATATAGCACCTGTTGAAACAATATCAAGTAAGTAATTACCAATATTATCTACTTCAATTAATAAATCTGTTCTATAAACTTTATTTGATGCTTCATTCCAAGAAACTTGAACAATTCTTTCTGATTTATCTTTAACATTATGACAATCAATTCTGTGAATTGTTATTCCTTGATTCTTTGTTATATAACCAATAATTGGTTCACCATGTATTGGTTTACAACATTTAGCTAAAGTAACAGCAATATTACTTTCACCATCTACTATTATATCATTATCATCATTTGATTTAATATGACTATTTTTATTTCTTATTTTTTCTATTAAAGCATCTTGTACAGTTGATTTATCTTCAGTAGTTAAATTAACTATATAACCAGCAGTATATCTTGTTGATCCTATTGATAAATAAAGTTCATCAATATCATCAAGTTTTAAATCTTTTAAGATTTTATTAATATTTTCTTCAGTGAAGAAATCGCCTTGAGATATACTTCTTCTTCTTAGCTCTTTATATAAAAGTTCTTTACCTTTTTCTATGTAAGTCATACGATCTTTTTTACTAAAGAAAGACCTTATTTTATTTCTAGCTTGTGAAGTTTTAACAAAGTTAAGCCAGTCTTTTTTTGGAGATGCTTCAGCTCCGGTTTTGATTCTAACTATATCATTATCATTAAGTTCATATGCAAGCGGAACTATTGTATCATTTACGATAGCACCTATAGTTTTATCACCAACATCAGAGTGAATACGATATGCAAAGTCTATTGGAGTTGATCCTTTCGGAAGTTCTACTACATCTCCTTTTGGAGTAAATACATAAATAAGTTCATTTAAGTATTCACTTTGCATTTGATTTGAAAAATCTTCATCTTCATTATTTGATTCAATTATGGTTCTAAACATTTCTAGTTTTTGTTCCATAATGTTTTGAATTTTTTTAGAACCTTTTTCTTTATATGACCAGTGAGATGCTAAACCTTTTTCAGCAATTTCATCCATTTCATAGGTTCTAAGTTGAACTTCAAATAATTTACCATCAACACCAAATACTGTTGTATGAAGTGATTGATACATATTTTCTTTTGGATTTGCTATATAATCTTTAAATCTTTTTGGTACTGGTCTAAATTTAGAGTGGATTAAACCAACAGCTAAGTAACAATCAGATTCTTTTTGTAAAAACACTCTAAGGGCTAGTATATCGTATATTTCATCCCATTTTTTACAAAAAGAATCTGATTGTTACTTAGCTGTTGGTTTAATCCACTCTAAATTTAGACCAGTACCAAAAAGATTTAAAGATTATATAGCAAATCCAA
>JAILQR010000012.1 GCA_024698845.1 Bacilli bacterium
TAAACCTTCTGTTGTTAATATCTTTATAAAATCTTTTATATAGTTACCTTTGCCGAGTTTTATACTTGCCTTCTTTGCCTTATTAAAACTTTGATTATCTATAATCATGTAATTTATAGCAAAGATCCATCTAAATAGCGTATATATAAGTATAATCATTAAAAGTATATATAACGATAAATACAAGTAATTTGATTTTATAAAATCCATAATGTATTCAGGAATTTTAATTACACTTATGTAGCTTGTTGCAATTCCAATATTTAAAAAAGGAATTAAAAATAATGTAAGAAATATTAAACCTAGTCTAGTTTTTTTGATAGTTCCAAGTGTCTTTTTTAGTGATATTTTGACAGCGTTATGTGTGTCTATTTTGACTTTTTGTCTTGATGCACTCGTGATAACAATTATAGTTGTTATTTCAAAAATGGTATAAAGCATCATTAATATAAGTAGAAATAGCACTGATACTATAGTGACTGGTTTTGATGCAAACAATTTAATATTTTCATAAGTTAAATATTTAAAACCAGTTACATTCATTATCAATCTAAAAGATAAATTAAATAAAGGAGAAAAAATAAATACTGTTAATAATTTATATATAAGTTCAAATGATATTAATGTTTTAAAATTATATGTTAAAGATTTACTTACACCACGAAACATATTATATTCTCCTTTCAAGCATTATCTATTATAACATAAAAATAAGTGTGTATTAACACACTTATTTATCTACATTTTACGAGATTCAATTTCTTTTTCTACAACTACTTTAATCTCTACAACATACTTTTCTGTTTCTTCATCTTGCTCTACTTTTTGAGCAACTACTTCTTTACCTTGCTCATTAAGTTTTCTGATTTCTTGACTTAATAATGCGAAGGCATCTGTGAATGTATCTTCTTGAAATTTTAAAGTTTCTGTTGGTCTTGTATCTTGTTCAATCATGTTGTCCTCCTATTTAAATATTTTCTTCCATGCACTATTCAATATTTTAGTTAAGAAGAAACTTGTAGCTCTGTTAGTAACTCTCTTTTTAGCTTTATAGCCGAAACTATTTTTCTTTTGTCTTTCTTTTTCTCTAGCTTCTTTTGCTTTTTGTCTTTCTTCAGCTATTTTTTTCTTTTCTTCATCTTTTAATCTTTGTGCTTCTGCTTTAGCTTCTTCCTCAGCAGCTTTTTTAGCATTCTTTTCTTCATTAATTGCGTTTATCTTTTCAGCAGCAGACTCATCATTTTCATCTTCATCATATTTTCCACAAATTGGAGAATTGTTTATAATTCTTAATCTAGTTGATGAATCAATAACACCAATCATACTTTGTGGAGGAAGAATAAATACTCTTTCGACTATACTAGGTTCACCTTTTTCATTTTGGAAACTTACTAGCGCTTCTCCTGTTCCAAGTTCTAATATAGTGTCATACGTATTAAATTCTGGATTAGTTCTGAACGAATCAGCAGCTGCTTTTGCAATCTTTTGGTCAGATGGTGTATAAGCTCTTAAGTTATGTTGAACTCTATTACCAAGTTGTTCAAGTATTGTAGCTGGAATGTCAGTTGTATAATGAGATATGAAATATAAACCGATTCCTTTAGATCTAATTAAACGAACTATTTTCTCTACTTGTTTTAGTCTGTATGAAGGCATTTCTCTAAATAAGAAATATGCTTCATCAAAGAAGAATACGATTTTAGGTTTATCTAAATCTCCTACTTCAGGCATTGAATCATATATCTTTGTTAATAAACATAACATTATAGCTGAATATAATTCCGCATTTTTATATAATTCAACAGCATCTAATATATTAATTATTCCTCTACCATTTTGATCAAAGGAAATAAAGTCCTTTATGTCAAGTTCTGGTTCTCCAAAAAAATTACCTATGCCTTGATTTTCTAGAACACTTAGACTTCTAAGAATAACTCCAACACTTTGTGTTGTTATATTTCCGTATGTAGTAATATAATCTTTTCTATTTTCACCTATATAATTTAAAGCACTTTTTAAATCTTCTAAATTATCAAGATCCATATCTTCATCTTTAACTATTCTAAATAGAATATTTAAAACACCTTCTTGAGCTTCTGAAAGTCCAAGCATCATAGATAAAATATTAGGTCCAACATCTTCGACTCTAAATTTTACTGGATGACCATTTACTCTAAATACATCCCAGAATCTTACTGGAAATTCTTTTACATCAAAATCTTTAAGATCTAAGTTATCTACTCTCTTTTGAATATTTTCGTTAAATTCACCCTTTACAGCTGTTCCTGATAAATCACCTTTAACATCAGCCATAAATACAGGAATACCAGCATCTGATAAACTTTCAGCCATAACTTTAGATGTTATAGTTTTACCAGTTCCAGATGCACCACAAATAAGACCATGTCTATTTGCTAAACTTGTTAATAAACAAGCTTCAGTTTTATTATTTTTTCCTATTAAAATTTTATTATCTTTTAACATGCTTTTTTCACCACCAATTATATATACCAATTATAACAAATAATAAATAATTTTGAAAATGAAAAAAACAAGCTATAAAAAGCTTGTTTTTTTGGAACATAAGTTTTAATACTTAACTATTTAGTTTTACCATTTAAGAATTTAAATACGCAAGATGCAAAGATTGCACCAACAAATGGAGCTAAAATAAATACCCATACTTGTTTAAGTGCTTCTCCACCTTGAACTACAGCTGGAGCTAAGCTTCTTGCAGGGTTAACAGATGTACCAGTTAATCCAACACCTAGTAAATGAACTACTACTAGAGTAAGACCAATAACGATACCTGCAACATTTGATTTCTTTTCATCACTAGTAACACCTAAAATAGTGTAGATGAATAAGAAAGTTAAAATTACTTCAGTAATAATAGCACCTAAAAGTGTTATGTTAGTTAATGATAAAGCACCATAACCATTAGCACCAAGGTTAGAAGTTGTAATTCCAGGAACTTCTAAAGATTTTAATATTAAATATAAAATACCTGTTCCAGCGAATGCACCAGCTATTTGAGCTACTACATATCCACAGAAGTCTTTTAGTGAAATCTTTTTGTTAATTAACATAGCTAAAGATACAGCTGGGTTAACATGACATCCAGAAATATCACCAATAACATATGCAGATGTTATAATAGCAAGACCAAATGCTAAAGCAATAGCTAAGAAGTTACCAGTAATTACTGCAATACCAGTACCAAATAAAACTAAAGTAAATGTTCCAATAAATTCTGCGATATATTTTTTCATATCTATAATCCTTTCTTAATTTAATTTTATTCTTTATTTCCTATAATTTCAATAAAAAAAGAATATATTACCTATATATTCTTCTTTTTTGAGCCTTATATACCATTTTCGATAAAATTCTTGATGGAGTTATTTTAGATATAATTCTTAAAAATTTAGGCGTTGCTCCAGGGCATATATAAAACTTATCTAAATGTTTAAGTGTATAAGATGCAACTTTAGCACTACTAGCTTTACTCATTTCAAATTTAACATTTGCTGTTCTCTCAAAATTTGTTTGAACCGGTCCTGGACATAGAACACTTATTTTTACATTAGAGTTTTCTTTCTTTAATTCCTCTCTAACACTTTGAGATAATCTTAAAACATAAGATTTAGTAGAATAATAAGTTGCCATTAATGGACCTGGTAAAAAAGCTGCTATTGATGCAACATTTAATATTTGCCCCTTATTCTTCTTTTTCATTTCTTTTAAATATAATTTTGTAAGTGTATGAACAGCAGTAATATTTGTATTAATCATACTAATATCTTTATCTAGATCCGTTTTATCAAAATATCCACAGTCACCAAATCCAGCATTATTAATTAATAAATCAACATCTTGATTATCATTAAATAATTTAACACAGTTATTATAATCACTTAAATCCATTGACACTATTTTAATTCTTGTATCAGAATTCTTTTTTAGTTCATCTCTTACCTTAGCAAGTTCATCATTATTTCTTGCAACTAGTACTAACTCATCATAAGAATATACAAGTATTCTTGCAAAGTCTCTCCCTATTCCAGATGATGCTCCTGTTATTAATGCTTTCATATTATCTCCTTATATATATTTATAATATTTTATCCCATTCATCTTTTTTAAAACCGATTAATATATATTCATCCATAATAAGTAATGGTCTTTTAACTAGCATTCCATCACTTGCTAAGATATCTAATTTGGCTTCAAAGTCTAATTTTTTTAGTGTATCTTTTAAATTAAGTTCCCTATATTTCATTCCACTTGTATTAAAAAACTTTTGAATATCTTTTCCACTTTTTTTAATCCATAATCTTAGTTCTTCTTTAGTAGGATTATCTTTTACAATATCTCTATCTACATAAGATTCTTTATTATCATCTAAAAATTTCTTAGCTTTTTTACAAGTTGAACATTTAGGATATTCTATAAATAGCATATACTACTCCTATTGTTCTTTTCCACATGATTTACAAAATTTAGAATCAGCGTCTATTGATGAACCACAATGTTTACAATACACTTTATTACCAACAAAACCTTCTTTTATTGCTCCAGCAGTTGTTTTGACTGCATCTTTATTAATTCTAGCGTTTGCATCAGCCATATCTTTTAAAGTTTCTTCATTTTCATCTAGAACTTTCTTTCTAGATCTAATTGACATATTTTGTAAGTTAGTTAGCATTGATTCCATATCATTTTGGCTCATTCCTGTTGCATCATTTAAAGTTTTAAATTGTCTGCTCAATAATTTAGCTTTTGTTTTAGTTCCAAACATTAGCATAAATGAAAAAGCAAATATAGCTATAACAGCTATTCCCATTATTACTCCAAATACTACAAAAAATGCATTAATACTCATTAAATTCATGATTCTTTCACTCTCTTTCTTAGCAATATTATACAACAATAACCAATAATTTTATAAAATTTCTTAAATACGGTGCAAAGTCCCTTTACACCGGGGTTTTTAGCATTTTTTTAGTCCCAAAAACAGACCCAAAATTTGACTTTTTGGCACTTTTAGGGTAATATATTGATTACGCGGCGAAAAAAAAGGTGATAATTTGAAGTATTTAAAAAGTAAAAAAGTACTTATTTCACTTCTTATAGTAACTGCTACTATTGGAGCTATAACTGCTGCGAAATTAAGCTCTAAAAAAACAGTTATGAAAGATATGAATTTTAGTACTAACCAATTAATTGGTATGAAAGAAAAACCAATAATTGAAACTAAAAAGAATGAAAATCCATTATTATTTGATACTACTTTAGAAATGGTAGACTTCTACTCTAAAGTATTTGAACTTAATAGTGAAATAATATATAACAAAATTAATGAAATTATTAATTTAGATTTAGAATCATGGACAATATTAAACAAATTAAATGGTGTTGAATATAAATCTAAAGATGAGGCTATATTAAGAACTGTTTATGATATATATCAAAACCCTTCTAAATATGCTTTAGATAATAATTCGATAAAATCAAATAAAGGTTATGAATTATCTAACTATAAACCAGAAGAACTTGTTTATAAGTTCTCAACTGTTTTAGATGTTAACCCACAAATTGCTTTAGCTATTGCTTATTGTGAATGTGGATACAAGTTAAATAGTTATAACTTTGTTAATAAACATAATATTGGTGGTATTAGAGGTAACGGAGGCTTTGTTAAATTTAAAAATGAAGCATACGGTATATTTAAATACGTTTTAATGTTACGTAATGGATATAATGTTACAATTGAAAGTGGTATAGATAAAATAGTTTCCATGGCACAAAAATATTGTGGTGGTTCTCAACACTGGATCAGCGTTGTTTCAAACTACTATAATGATTTAAATAACAATGGTTTTGAATTCTATTATAATAAGAGTCAACATGATAGATCTTTAAATATTCCATATATTGAAAAAGATACTTATGTTGAATAATAAAAAAGATTAATCAGTAATGATTAATCTTTTTTTAGTTGTTATGATTTGGGAAAACTTTAGGTTTTCTTGTAAATCCAGCTCCTGATTTATCTTTTAGACCTTTCTTTAAAACAGCTAAGTTATAATTACATATTTTAATTTGATCTTTTAAATAAATTTTATTTGCTGGATTAGTTTCAACTTCAAGTTTATTAATAAGTTCATCTTTATTAGATAAAACTTCTCTTATCATAGTCTCTAACTCTTGAACTGTATATTTGCACATATCATAAATATCGTAAATCCAATTAGATTTTAATATAGCCATAATACTACATTGATCAGCAAATGATTCATTAGGTATTACTACATACACTTTGTCGCCAGCTTTAAATCTTTTACGTTGTCTATAATATGTTAGTACTAAGTTAAAGTCTCCAGAATGAGCCATAGTTTCAATATCTTGTGAAGATATTTTAATACTTTCAATGCTAGATGTTTTTTCTTTAATAGTATCCACTATTTTAGTTACGTTTTCGTTATCATTATAAGTATATAATCCACTGCTAACTTTTTTGTTTTTCTTATAATTTATTTTGTACATTTCAACCATCCTTTTGTGTGGGTAATGACTATTATAATATAAATTGTATATTTGTAAAGAAAAATTATCTGCGTTTATCTCGGCGTCTTCTTGGTTCGATTTCTCTTGTTTGAGGTTCTTTTTCATTAAGTATTCCTAGTGATACAAGTTCATCCATAGCTTCGTTATATTTTCTTATAACTAAATTAACCATCTTAAAATCTTGGGTTTCATCGTAAAATGGATAATATGGTTGACAAAAATCATCGTCAAGAACAATTACAGAATCAAAATTATCAAAAACTAATTTTCCATCACAATCTAATCCAATTTCTATATGAAGTTCAAAATCATCTGTTAAAAATTTATAATAACGGTATTTTTTTTCGCACTCAAACTTTGTAAGGAATCCACCTTCTTTAAATCCACATTCTAGTAATTTATCAATTGTTGCTTTTTCATCTATTTCATATTCTTTTACTATTTCTCTCATAATGTTCTCCTTTGAAATATTATATTCCATTAAATTAAAAATTAAAATAAAAAACTCAGTTCCTATAAACTGAGTTTTATTATCAATATGGGGCGGGATGTGGGAATCGAACCCACGCATACTAGAGCCACAATCTAGCGTGTTAACCACTTCACCAATACCGCCATGTCTTGACTTAAATATACTAACAAATATATATAAAAAAATCAAGTAGTTATCCTACTTGATTAAATATTCCACAGCTCTTTTTAGAGCAAGTTTACCATATTCATATGTTACTGAACCTTGTTGATATGCTATGTATGGTTCTCTTAATGGTCCATCACATGATATTTCAATTGAAGATCCTTGTGTAAATGAACCAGAGGCCATAATAATTTTGTCATCATAGCCAGGCATATCTGAAGGTTCAGGAAGTGCAAACGAATCAATTGCACTACCAAGTTGTATTCCTTGAACATATTTAATTAATTTTAATTTATCTTTAAAAATTATATTTTGTACTATATCTGCTCTTTTCTCATTATATTTAGGTTCAACATCAAAACCTAATTTTTCCAGTACTTTAGAAGTTAATATTGCTGTTTTTAAACTTGATGCTACAACTGATGGAGCTAAATATATACCTTGTAGTATAGATTTATTTATTCCAAGTGTTGGGCCAACTTCTCTTCCTTCTCCTGGAAGTGTAAGTCTTTCTCCACATAATTCAATTAATTCATGTCTTCCGGCAATATATGCTCCATTTGGTGCAATAAAAGCTCCTAAATTTTTTATTAAAGAACCAACCATAATGTCTGCCCCAACTTCTGTTGGTGTTTTTTCTTCAACAAATTCACAATAACAATTATCAACCATAATAATAATATCTTTATCGATTGATTTAATAAATTTAATTACTTTTTCTAATTTGTCTATAGTGATACTTTTTCTAGTTGAGTATCCTTTGCTTCTTTGAACTTCAATTACTTTAACTTTGTTATTTCTAATATACTTTTCAATTTTACCATAATCAAAATCATTATCTACTAAATCAATTTCATCATATTTAATACCAAATGATTTTAAACTACTTGGATTATTTTTAATACCTATTACTTCATGAAGTGTATCATATGGAGTTCCAGAAATCGATAATAGTAAATCATTAGGTCTTAGTAGTGCAAAGAAACACACATTTAATGCGTGGGAGCCAGATATAAATTGTGTTCTAACTAAAGCATCCTCTGCCTTTAGAACATCTTTAAAAACTAGTTCAATTTTTTCTCTACCAATATCACTATATCCATATCCAGTAGTTGAATTAAATGAAGACTCTCCTACTTCATTTTTTTGAAATGATGATAATACACTTTCGCTTATTCTTAAAGTTTTATCATCTATTTCTTTAAATATATCTTTTAATTCTTCTTCAGAATCAATTATTAATTTATTAATATCCATTTGAACCACCATCTACTACTATTACTTCACCAGTTATATATGACGCTTCACTTGAAGAGAGAAAGTATACAACATTTGCAATTTCTTCTGGTTCTGCAAATCTTTGAAGAAGAATTTTATCCTCTTCATCCTTCATAAAATCTTTATCAAGTTCAGAATTCATATCTGTTTTTACCCATCCTGGTGCAACTGAGTTTACTCTTACTTGTGGAGCATATACAGTTGATAAATTTTTTGTTAACGAAATAAGTCCTGCTTTAGATGCATCATAATCAATACTTTCTGGATATAATGTGTCTATTCCATTAGTTGATGATATATTTATAATTGATGACCCTTTTTCATTAATTAAATAATTATAGGCATATTTACTTGTTAAGAAAGGACCTATTAAATTAGTTGATAATGTTTTTTGAAAGTCTTCAACTGTTTTATCTAAAAAAGGTTTATCAATTGCAATACCTGCATTATTAACAAGAACATTAATTGTTTTAAATTCTTTTACAGTTGTATCAATTAAATTTTTTACATCCTCTTCTTTTGATACATCACCTTTTACAGTTATAACGTTAATGTTGTACATTTTTTCTAATTCTTCTTTTAAAGTTGTAGCAGCATTATCATTAGAAAAATAGTTAATAACTACATTATAACCTTCTTTTGCAAATCTAGTTGAAATAGCTTTTCCTATTCCTCTTGATCCACCGGTAACAATAACAGTTTTATTCATAAAAATCACCTAGGTATACTTTAACATAAAAAAAATAGGTTTAAAACCTATTTTTTATTTATTTAATATAAAATTGGGTGTTCCCATTTTACTTGTTGGAACAAATCCAGATTTAGCGTTAATAACATCTTCCATTCTATTAACAATATCAGCACAAGTAAGTTCTACAGTCTTTGGTTGTTTAATTACAACGTTTGTATCTGGTTCACCATAAATAGTCCAGTTATTAACATCTACTTCATCATCTTTATAAACTTTACCTATACACTCAGCTTCTAAAGTAATACCTTCTTTTGTTTGTGCTATAACAACAGCACTCATTCCAAGACAATTACCTTTTTTAATTTCTTTACCAAGTGTTGATGAATACATGTCTTCATCTGCAACAAGTGGTACACATTTTTGTTTAATACTTGTTATATGTAAATTAAATTTATCAGCAAGCCATCCAACTGTATTCCACATATATGATGGTAAGAATTCCCTTTGATTTATTAATATTTTTCTTGCATCATCACTGATATTATCAACAGATGCAATGTTTTCATCGAATTCTTCAATAGTTAAATTAACACCATGAGCATCTGCTAGAGCAATACCATATTCTTCTACATTATATGATGAAGAACCTTTTATTTTTGTAATTCTTTGTGTAGATCCTGCAAGCGTATATATTAAGTTACCCCAGAATACATCTTGGTAACCACAGCCTGTCATAGTAGCATTATTAGCTTTAGCTAATATATCTAATTCTTTATATAATGTTGGATTACTATTTTCTGCAAAGAAAGCTTCTTCACAAGTTGTTACTAAATTAATACCTTTTGATAAGATATCACGAGATACTTTTGCAATATCATTTAGCAAACTCATTGTAGTTACTATAGCTATATCTGCAGCTTTGATTTTCAAATCATTAATACTATTAACAGATTCAATTTTAATGTCTGATTTTAAACCTGGATATACTTCTGATATTTTTTTACCTATGATTTTTTCGTTTACGTCATAAGCTCCTACTAATTCGTATCCCTTATCCATGGCATATTGGATAGTATATTTACCCATCTTACCACAACCAACTTGTATAAACTTTCCTCTAGTCATCCAATCCACCTTCTTGATTTATTAAATCTTTAAATTCTTCTTTAAATCTTGCTATTTCTTTTACTTTAGCATCTTCATAAATATTTCTTGCATTACATACTGCTTTATAGAAGTCTTTAATTTTAACTTCTTCTCTATTATCATATAGTGCAAATGTAAATGCATTTGCAAGTATTGTTAAACAGATATCAGGGTATCTACTTGCAACTTCATATACTCTTTTATATTCATCAGTCATTTCAACAATAAATGCGAATAGCTTTTCTTTAATAAAATCAGTATAAGCTAATTTAACACCAATTTGTTTTTCTAGTTTTGGATATGTACCCATTAAGATTTTAACAACTGTTGGTTTGTCAGCTTCAAGAACGTCTATTTTTTGGAAACGTCTTAAGAACGCTCTATCTCTTAAGATATATTGTTCATATTCCTCAGTAGTTGTTGCACCAATCATTTTAATTGTTCCACGGTCAAGACCAGCTTTTAATTGGTTTGCAAAATCTATTCCACCAGATTTATTAACAAGTAAATGAGTTTCATCAATAAACAATATTATATTTTTCTTTGTAGCTAACTCTTTGATTATTAAATCTAGTCTATTTTCATTTTGACCATCTACTACATTACTTCCAAGTAAAGATGTAATGTTAAGTTTATATATTTTCCAACTTTCAAGTGCTTGAGGAACGTCTCCAAATTTAATTCTATATGCTAATCCTTCAACAATGGCAGTTTTACCTATACCAGGTTTACCAACTAGTAAAGCACTTTTTTCTGGAGTTAACAAAGTTAAAATCATTTGTTTAATTTCTTCATCTCTTGCTATTGCAGGATCTGTTATATAATCTTTATCAGTTAAACATTCACCATATGTATCTAACATACTTATTTCGTTGTTCACACCAATCACCTATTTTCTACATAAAAATTATAGCAATTTAGATAAAAAAAAACAATGCTTAAGCATTGTTATTTTTTATTAATGGCGCCTGATGTAGGACTCGAACCTACGACCTAACGGTTAACAGCCGTGCGCTCTACCGACTGAGCTAATCAGGCATTGCTAATACATTATATAATAATAATCTTTCTTTTGTCAAATAAAATTAATATATAATGTATTTTTTTAGCTAAACTTCTTGAACTACAGCAATAATCATTGGTTTACATTCAGTTTCTTCATATAAATATTTACTTAATTCTTCTCTGATTTCAACCTTAATTTTATTGTAATCAACATAGCTTGGGGTAATATTTCTTTCAATAACACCTTGGCATATTTCTTTCATACCATTTATGATTTCAGCTGAATCTTTAACATAGATAAATCCTCTTGTTGTTATTTCAGGACCAACAAGTAATACTTTATCTTGTTTTGAAATTGTAGCACTAACAAGTACTATTCCACTTTCGCTTAACATTTCTCTGTCTTTAATAACAAGTTCTCCAACATCATCAGAACTTTTTCCATCAATTAATACATCAAGAACATTAATATGTTCAAATGAGTCAACATGGTTACCATCTACTATTTCAACAACATCACCATTTTGTTTTAAGAAAATATTTTCACTAGGTATTCCAAGTGATGATGCTAAGTTTGCATTACCAACCATATATCTATACTCGCCTTCTGCAGGCATATAGTATTTTGGTTGAAGTAATCTTATCATTAGCATTAAATCTTCGCTAGATGCATGGTGTAAGATACTTTTTTCTTTTGGTATTGATACGACATTACATCCTAACATAGCTAGATCATTTTCTATTTTAACTAGTTGTTTTTCTGTTGAGTCATATCTTGGTTCAGCAAAGATTACTGAATCATTAGGTTTTAATTTAATGAATTTATCATATCCATTAATTATTTTACTAATAGCTGAGAATGGATATGCTCTATCATCACTAATTAATAATATTGAATTACTATCATCAATATTACTTAAATCTCCAAGTAATCCATCAGCAATATGTAAATAATTATTTTCTAAACCAAAATTAACCACATTTTGTAATTTTTTACCCATAATAACAATTTTTCTATGAGAGTTTTCAGCACTATCAAAAATTTCTTGAATTGTATATAAATGTGTTGGGAAAACTAAGAAGATTAGTCTATCTGGATTATGTGATAAAGTATCTTTAAAGAATGATGTTAATCTATGACTTGGAGATGTATGACCAGGTTTTTCAGAAAATACTGATTCACTTAATAAACATAAAACATTTTGTTTACCAACATATGCTATTTTACCTAAATCCATACCATATGTTCCTTCCATAGTTGGATCTATGATAAAGTCTCCTGTATAACAAATTGAACCATCTTTTGTATTAAGTACGTACATTACAGAATCAGGGCAACTATGTGATACTGATATCGGAAATACACTGTTTTCACCAAAGCTTATTTTTTTGTGAGCTGATATTTCAACAATATTTTCTTCAGGAACACCATCTTCTAATAAGTTATATTTAGTAAATTTAGTAGCGTAGATTTTAATATTTTTTATATCTTTAACTAAGTCTGAAACACCACCAAAGTTTTCATAGTGGCTATGTGTTAAAAATACACCCTTTATTCTGTTTTGATTTTTTACTAAATAAGAATATTCTGGAATTATATAATCTATACCAAATAAATTTCCTGATGCATATTTTAAACCACAGTCAAAAACAAATATGTCATTATCAACTTCAACAACATATAGATTTTTACCATTTTCGTCTAATCCACCCATACTAAAAATCTTTATTTTACTCATAATAAATCACCTTTTCTAATATTTTAAATAAAGTTTTTTTCGCTAGATGTATTATAGCAAATAATTGTTATAAATGCAAATTAGAATTATGTTCTGATAGATGATTGGTTATACTCATTATATTTAAATTATAGAATTTAATTTTATTTAAAAGGAATATAATATTATCTTCTTTTAAATCATCACTTAAATATATAATA
>JAILQR010000016.1 GCA_024698845.1 Bacilli bacterium
AAAGAATTATTAGAATATGCTATTGAAGATGCTAAAAAGAAAAAAATGAGTGGTGTTTGTACATTGGTATCACAAAAGAAGAAACCATTTATTGGAGATAAGAAGTTCTTTGAACACTATGGATTTAAAGTTGTAGATACAATTAATGATTATGAATTAATGGCATTACAATTTGATGATAAAGAAACACCAAAGTTTAGTGATAGTGCTAGAAAAATGGAAATTGATAGTCAAGACTTTACTATTTACTATTCAAATGAATGCCCTTACGTAGAATATGAAGTAAAAGAATTAACTGATTATGCAAAAGATAAAGGTATCAAATTAAATTTTGTAAAAATAGATTCATTAGAAAAAGCAAAAAATGTAGCATGTGTATTTAATAATTGGGCTAACTTTTATAAAGGAAAATTTATTTCAAACACAATATTGAATGCTAATGCATTTGAAAAATTATTAAAATAAATGGGAGTTGATAAAATGGCAACTACTAAAGACTACAGAGATTTCATTTTAGAACAATTAAATTTGTTAGAGAATATAAGTTGTAAAACTATGATGGGGGAATAT
The DNA here is from genome assembly GCA_024698845.1 of Bacilli bacterium. GTDB lineage: Bacteria > Bacillota_I > Bacilli_A > RF39 > UBA660 > RUG13160. The sequence goes on from JAILQR010000016.1 coordinate 571, forward strand.
TTGCTTTATTACAATGATATATTATTTGGTGGAATATACGATGATAGATTACTTGTAAAGATTGTAGATAGTAACAAAAAATATAATATGCAAGAAGCTATTCCATATAACGGGGCAAAACCAATGTATTTAGTAGATGATGTTGATAATCAGGATGTGTTAAGAGATATAGTGATAGATACTTGCAAGGATATAAAAAAGTAAAAAAATCTACACATTTGTCAACACTTTAATTAAAAAAACTATAATTAGAAAAATTGTTAAATTGGCAATTAACGTGATTTGATAATGATTTAAAGCGATTTATATAAGTTCTAAATTGTCGGAAGTTCTCGGAATTGAGGTTTCAAAGTGCCATGTGGCTCAGGTAAGAAATACAAACAATGTTTGGTAAGTAGAAAAATAGTTTCTTAAAAAAAGGAACTTTTTTTATTTGATTAATTATGTTAGTATATATCCCAAGGTGAAATCTATGAAAAAGATTTATGTTGATGATTATCATGAATTATGTAAGTCAAAAAGACCTATAGGATATGGAGAAACTGCGAATTGTTTTATGGGAACAGATGGGGACGTTGTAAAAATATTTTATAAAAACTTTATGCAAGAAATAAATAGAAAATATGATAGATTTATGAACAAATTTGAAGTGTTATCAACACTTGCGGATGAAAGAATAATTACTCCAGAAAAACTAATAATGTCCAATGAACAAATCATAGGTTATAAATACAGATATATAAAAGCTAAGGACTTTGAGGATGTTTCAATGTTAACAAGAATAGAAACCTTATTTGAAGACTATGAAACTGTATTGCAAGAACTTAAATTATTATCTGATGCAGGAATTCAATCATTTGACATGCACGGTAGAAACATTTTATATGAAGATAATAAATATTATTTTATAGACTTTGATAAATGTATTATAGATAATGGATAATCTTCAAAGGAATTATATAACATTAATATAAAACATTTTATAGAAACATTTTTTAAAGTAGTGTATGGACTTAAACCTCATCAAGAAGGACAATTTAAAAACATCGATATCAGATCATATATGAATACTCCGTATTTTTCATTAAATGATATCAAAAAACTTCTAAGAGAATATGAAGATGTATGCGGATGTAAAAATCCTTCACTTGCAAGAATAAGAAGAAAAACTTTAAAATCAAAAGAATAATAACTTACTAATTTTTATTTTCTAGTGATATAATAAATCTATAAAGAATAAAAAGGAGTTAGTGTTATGGCATCGGTAGTAATTCATATGGCAGTTGCTAAAGAAGTAAATAAAAAATTAAACAGACATATAACTTCTTTTATGCTTGGATCAATAGCACCAGATATTGCTAAAGTAGTTGGTGAAGAAAAAGAAAAAAGCCATTTTGTTACTACAGAAAAAGATATACCTAACCTTGATCTATTTTTAAATAAATATAGATCATACATGAATAATGATTTTGTATTAGGTTATTATGTCCACTTATATACTGATTATTTATGGTGGAAGTATTTTATGCCTGAAATAAAAGATAAAAATGTAATTCAAAAACTAGATGGTACTAAAGTTAAATGCAATGGTGATTCATTTA
>JAILQR010000034.1 GCA_024698845.1 Bacilli bacterium
CAATTAAAAAAATTATTAAAAGCATTATCTGCATATTAAAATCAAACAATATAAATATTAATAAATTGTGTACGAGTAATTATACAAGGAAAGAGATACTTTATTTATTTTTAGCATCACAAATAATGAATATATATACTAACGAATTAAAAGAAAATAATATGATTGATTTTGACGATATAATTGTTATTGCAACAAATAAAATTAACTTAAATCTTATTAGTCATAATTATAAATATATATTAGTAGATGAATATCAGGATATATCGCAAATCAGGCTAAATTTTCTAAAAGCTTTAGTTAAATGTAATAATAGTATACTCACAGTTGTCGGAGATGACTGGCAATCAATATATGGTTTTAGCGGATCAAATATAAACCTATTTTATAACTTTAAAAGTGAATTTGAAAATGTGTCGGAATTTCATATAAGAAACACCTACAGGTGCCCGCAAAAAATTATTAATATATCAACGAAGTTTATTTTAAAAAATAAACTCCAAATAAAGAAAAATTTGATATCCAAAAATAACAGTAAAATTTTCAAATACAAAAAGATATATTATAAAAATGCTAGCACACTATATTGCCTACTTCAAAAATTAGATATAAAAAACAATACAGTGTTAATAATATCTAGAAATAATTATGATATAAATAAATATTTAACTGACAAATTAAAGTATATAAATAATGAATTTACAATTAATAATTGTACATACACCAATATTAAATTCATGAGTATTCATAAATCAAAAGGATTAGAAGCTGATATCGTTATAATCCTTAATTTATCAATGAGCACTGATGGTCTTCCAAATAGCAAAGAAATTGATATATATGGGAAATTAAAAAATTATAAAGAACCAATAAAATATGCAGAGGAAAGACGATTATTTTATGTTGCTATGACAAGGTGTAAAAAAGAATTATATATAATAGTGGATTCAAATAATCCATCTATATTCATTAATGAAGTATAAAAAAACTTAAGCTATTAAGCTTAAGTTCATTTTATCTAAATGGTGGCTCCAGCGGGAATTGAACCAGCGACACAAGGATTTTCAGTCCTCTGCTCTACCGACTGAGCTATGAAGCCAAATGGCGGTTCCGACGGGAATTGAACCCGCGATCTTCTGCGTGACAGGCAGACGTGATAACCGCTACACTACGGAACCATTGGTTGCGGGAGAAGGATTTGAACCTACGACCTTCGGGTTATGAGCCCGACGAGCTACCAGACTGCTCCATCCCGCGATAAACATTAAGTGGCGGAGGAATAGGGATTCGAACCCTAGCGCCGCTTGCACGACCTGCTGGTTTTCAAGACCAGTCCCTTCAACCAACTTGGGTATTCCTCCAGACACAAACTGATTATAACATAATGATACAAATCATGTCAATTATATTTTACGCTAAAAATGGGAAAAAAATTAATAAAAAAGAAGTAATTTTTGTAAAAAAAGACTTGAAAAAAAATCCATAACATATTATACTAAAGAAGTCTTAGTAATTAAGACAGTGCCTGCCCAAGTGGCGGAATAGGTAGACGCACAGGACTTAAAATCCTGCGGGTGTTAAAGCCCGTGCCGGTTCAAGTCCGGCCTTGGGCACCATCGTGAATTTAAACTATCAGATGATAGTTTTTTTTATGCATAAAAAAAGACTAATCTTCTTCGTCTTTCTTCTCTTCTATCCATTTTGGAAGTAATTCTTTCAAAGTTTTGAAACCTTCATCAAGATTAGATATTTCCTCTCTTGAATATCCTTCCTTAAAATTTAAATGTTTAATTGTTAATTTAAGTTGTTTTAATTCTTCGTTAACCTCAAGTACTTGGCACTTAATAACTTCCCCTACTTTTGCATAGTCATTAACATTTCTAACAAAATCACTAGATATTTCTGAAATGTGAATTAATCCAGTATAGTCATCTGATGTTCTAACAAATATTCCGTAGTTTTCAACACCACATACTTTGCATTTTATAATGTCATCAACTTTATACATCTTTATCACCTACTTATTTATGTTAACACAATAGGTTTACAAAAAACAAGATAAAGATATATAATTGATATGGAGGTTTATCTCATGGAAGAAAAAATTAAAGAAGTTATAGAAAACCTAAGACCATATCTAAATATGGATGGCGGTGACATAGAATTTATAAAATATGAAGATGGATATGTATATGTTAAATTATCCGGAGCTTGTCAAAACTGTGAACTTATAGATGTTACACTTTATGATGGTATTGAAGAAATGATTAAAGAAGAAGTTCCCGAAATAAAAGGTGTAATAAACGTGGATCTATAACCAATCAATATTATCAATATGAACATATGAATTAATTATTTCATATGTTTTTTTTATGAATTTTTCATATTCGTC
>JAILQR010000045.1 GCA_024698845.1 Bacilli bacterium
TACACTTCATTTATCTTTTTAGTTATATCAACATAATCAGATAAATCCATTTCAATTCTTTTATATTTGTTTACTAAACAATCATATTCATATTTACCAATATTATTGTATAAAACAACATTATAGATAGTGTTGTTAAAAAATTCTGCTGGAGATAATGGTGAATATATTTCATAAATATATTCATTAATATCTCCTTCTTTAACATATGTTCTTAAAAGTCCCATTGCTTCAAGGGCTTCTCTAGATCTTTTAATATTATCTAAGCTAGTCTTAAGCAAAGTCATTAAATGGTGGTGATTATGATCTACACTTCTAATCATTGTTCCATCTAAATCATTCCAAAGAGCAAGGTATAATCCAACCGCTGTTGCTCCTATTATTGGTTCATAAAGATTTATAAGGGTGTTTCGGTCCTGATCAGATAAAATAGTTCGATTAACAACTAAATATTTATCAGCAGGTAGTAATGTTACTAACTTCATCATTCATCACCCTCCTCGTATTTTTTATTATACAAAATAATAATTGTTCATACAACAAAAAAATACAAGATATTCTTGTATTTTTTAGCAAGTTTTATCTGAACAAACAGTAGATGAAACCTTTAAGAATAAACTATTCAAATTAGATGTTAATTCTTCTTTCTCATCATCTGTAAGTGGTACAAATTTAGCTTGAGTATCAACTGTTCCTTCTAAGAAACCAACAATTTTTCCTTCTTTAACAAATACAGTAGTTGGAGCATATAATCTTTTAACTCCAGTTGATACTTCCTTGTTATCATCATCACTTATAGTATATGGTTTTAGATGTTTATCTAAAACTTCAAGTAATTCATAATATTCATCTGTTCCTTTTTTATCAACAACAGCTTTTTTACCATCAATAGTATAAGTATCTCTAATATCTAAAATATTTAAATACTTAACTTCTTTTACTCCTGTTTGTTTAGCGGCATCATTTAAATAAGGAACGATAGTTCTACACCAAGGACATTGTGGAAAACCAAAATAGATTACTCCAGTTCCTTCTTTCAAAAATTTAACAGCATCTTTTGCAGATAAATATTTAAATACGTTATTAGATGATAAATTTACATCAAAATATTGTATTTCAGTATTATCATAGAATTTATCATTAAATTCTTCATATTCTCTTTTAAATTTAACTGCATCATTTTCCTCTGCTTTACAAACTGTTTTATCTTTATGCATGAAAGCATATACACAAAAAGTACCAGCAAGTAAGAATATTACTACAACGGCACTTATTAATAATTTCTTTTCTTTGTTCATTTTTACTACCTCACTAGAACCATTTTACTTTAGATTATTAAATATATCAATAAAAAATAGTTGTATTTATCATAATTGTTTGCTATAATTCATTATGTCGAAAGGCAAATGGCGATGTAGCTCAGTTGGCTAGAGCATCCGGTTCATACCCGGCAGGTCGTGTGTTCGAATCACACCGTCGCTACCAATAAAAAAATAAAACTCAAGCAATGCTTGAGTTTTTTTATTTGTTATTTCTTTTAAATCTAGATATTCCATTTTCCATAGCATATTTAGAAACATTCATAAAGTTTTTATCATATCCGTATATATCTTGACCTATTTTCATCCACATATCTGACCATGACATTTTGTCAGATAAATATTTTTGAACAATTGGAACTTGCGCTGATTCATTATCACTTTGATCATTTAAATCTACTGCTCCTGGTTCATCATAATATTTAGACATTAAATCACATTCTAATTTATCTATCCATCTTGCAAATCTTGCTTCCTTAGTTTTTCTTTCTTCAAACTCTGTATATAAATCAAGAATTTCATCAAACCCAATGTAATCTACTATTTCTTTAACGGCGGCAAATTCTCTTTCTTTCTTTTCTTCTGGTGTAACACTAGATCCAAAAGCAATATCTCCAATAACTATTTCACCTATTTCATGAATTGTTAACATACAAACAAGTTTCTGGTAATCAATGTCATAATTATAAACTTTAATCATTGCAATAGCTAATTGTTCAGTGCCGTAAATATGCTCAGCAACTGATTCAAGTCTATCTCTTGATACTTTCCAATTAATCCACCCTGTTCTTACTAATTCTTTTAATTTTACATTTGCAAAATAGTACTTTAGTACTTTCTCTTCATTTGTTAAGCTATTCATAAAATCATTCCTTACATGATTAATTATTTTAAAACAATTCAATTTAATGTCAAATAAAAAAGGTACTTAACA
>JAILQR010000059.1 GCA_024698845.1 Bacilli bacterium
AGTATTTTAGGTAAACAATATTTATTAATTAAATATAATATAAATACTAATATCCATATTATAATTACATATTTATTAGTTATAGTATTATATAATGATTTACCCATAAGTTTACTCCTTGTATATAATATAACACGTATCTAAAAAATCCATGACATATTTTGTATAGATTTGATTAACTTATAATTATTTATATTATCTCGCTTATATTCAGCTATTTGAATATATTTTTTGGGATTTCGAACAAAATCGTCAAACGGAACCAACGAACAATAAGAGTCATAATCTCGGTTATAACTGTCTCTTGTTGAACACATTTTATGTTCCGGAAGAACATTAAACATATTTTTTAAACACAGATTATTAAAATTATTCACTTTGATAATATTACCGTCTACTCCCTTACTAATAAGTCTGTGCTCAACTTCAGGAACATATAATGCAATCAAAGCATTTGATCTATTATTCTCTCTGTCTTCAAGAGAATATCTAACTTCATCATACATCCAATCGTCGATTCTACCATATCTATCTTCTCTATAATTAAGTGCCATTGGAGTAATAATCACAATTGTTAAACTTGTCTTTTTGAGCTTAGAATATAAATATCTTTTTATACTATCCTCATTTAAATTCGATCTATCCTCATCCTCAGAAAAATCGCAAAAATTATCTGACATATCAAATAATCTCTGAAGATGTTCTTTATACTTTATCCCATCAGCATATCTAAATGATATAAAAATATTTCTTGTCATATTACACTCCTAAATAAAATACAAAATTATTGTTAAGACAACAAATAAGCCATAAAATCCAAGAATAGAAAAGGATTTTAATGAATATAAAGTTTTAATTAAAAGTTCATATCTACATGATGAAGATCTAGGATTCATATTATAGATTTTCTCGATATCAAGATTATTAGAATTAATATCATTAATAAACTCATTATATTTATTAATATAAATATGTTCCATCGCAAGATAATATGAATCGATTATTGCTATAAAAAGTGTAACTGGTAAAGTAATCCACAAATAGCAATTCATCGTTTCTATAGAGTTAATAAAAGTCGCAACAATAGTGTATATAACACACATTGACGCTTTAATTATCCCACTTTGAGTACTCATTCTTGATATATTATTTTGCAAGAGTTGGATATAGCACGTTACAGCTGAATTTCCTTTCAATTCTAGTTTCTTCTTCATTACATAAACACCTCCTATAATAAGTAAGTAACAAAAAAAAGACACACTTCTGCTTAAACACAAGAAGCATGTCCTTATTATTAAATATATTATATATCAGCAAACAATAAAAAATCAATATATTTATTCCTCTATTTTTAATAAATCTTCATTTATTATAACAGGTTTAGATCCTCCTTCATTAAATATAGATCTTCATATAATAAAGAAGATACATTATATAAAGTATCTAATACTTTATAATTAGAATTTTCATCAAATTTATTTATTCTTTCTATTTGCTTAAAAGAATTGCCCTCTTCGGGGGGGGAGGATCCTCCTCTGTTTTTTTGTGCCCTAAAAAGCCCGTAAATAAAGAAAAAAATTGAAAACTTGCTCTCTTCAGGTAGCGTTGAACAATCTATAATAAGTCCATAGAAATAGGAGAAAACCAAGTATCTATAAGTACTTGAAATAATTCCGTTATAATCTCTTTGACAATTTTTTATTAAAATAGTATCTAAATTCGTACCTGAGTTTTTATAAAACCAAAATGAAATAAAGTATTATAAAATAGATTTTGTTGGTCTAACAGTACATAAGTAGCACCTAAAAAGTCCTAGATATTATTCTAGGACTCCTCGCTACTTTCTTCTATTAGAAAGTGCACTACCAGCAACGCTTTTAGTTGCCTTAGTTGTTTTCTTACTTCTAAGTTGACTACTAGCTTTTTTAGCTACACCTTTAGAAGTACGAATTTTATTAGCCATTCTTACCACTCCTTTCCTCTGCCATTTCTACTTGACAATAAGAAAGGTTACTACAATAAAGAACTCTTGATAATTCTTACATGATTGAATATAATAATTATATAATAAGTGTTCTGTTGTGCGTATGGTATGGCACTTGTTTAGCCTTTCTTTATTGTTCAAAAGAATGGCTTTTTTTGTGTCTAAAAACTAACACGTATCGTTATATTTTTAGCACACCTTAATTGTATCATATATAAACAAAAAAGAGCAATAATTTGCTCTCTATCTACATTTGATAAGATGTTCTCTTAGATTATCATCGCATGCATAAATATATAATCCATTAACACCACGCTTCATTAGTACATTAAGTTCGTTTTTTAGAAATCTTTCTCCAAATTTTTGCCTTGTACCATCTGGCATTGTACGATATTGTGTAGCCTTACTATTGCAACTAGCGCTTGGATCATATATTATTCTACCATTTCTATATTTGACTGATGGTCCAATTATTACACCTGCATAATTCAAATCAAATCCCTGAATAGTAAAAGTAGAACCTACTTCATTTATAGTTTGTGGTTGTTCAGGCCAAGACCACGATTTGATTTTTTTCTTTTCAGTCTTTGTCATTTTCTTAGTTAATTCTCTATTCCATGGTTTACGCCAATCACCAATAGTTACTTCCCACAACTTATTATCTTTAGGATTCTTTCCTGCAATATAAGGCCAATCATATGTAGCAATTAATCTTGACAGATTAGTTTTCTCTCTTTTTGCTTTTTCTTTAATCGCATTTTCTAATTCATTTGGTGTATTAAATATTTTTATTTCATATTTACCAGTATGCTTAGGTATTTTATTAACAATCCCATTATCAATAAGGTCATCCAACCATTTATTAACTTCTTCATTAGTTTGCATTCTCAATTGTTCAGTTAAATTTATATAATTATTAGTTCTTTTTGTATTTTCCCTATATTGTTCTATTTCAATATCATCAATATACTCCTCTGTCGTTAATATTTGCTTGCTATCAAACATCGCAACTACAACTTTTGCTCTACTCATAATATCTTTTAATTGATTATTACCTCTATAAGACATTTTACCTTGAGTCAATAATAAATGTGCCTCATCTATAAATACAACATCAACAGGATTTTCTGATTTATGACTATTTATAAACGAAGTTGGTTTAAATACTAAATCTCCATATTCATCTGTTATTCCTAATTTATCCATTATTTGTTTATAGACAACTAATTGTTCATCATGGTTAACTAAAAGACAACAACTAATCTTCTTTTCTCTGATATTCCTAGGTAACACTTCAAAAATCTTATCATAATTACAGATTAGTTCGTAAAATGTACTTGAGTTTAAAACTGTCTTACCAGTACCAGCAGATCCTTCTACAAATATTAACTGACTTTTAGCACTAGTTAATAATGAATCTTGAACCTTTTCAAGTATCAACGATTGAGCCTTTAATTGATCTTTAGTTAATTTATGAAGAGGAGAAGCTTTAAATATTGCTGAATCTTCAACAACACTTTTTGTAGGAAATAATTCTTGATCATAACTTCTTAGCGTTCTCCATATCTTTGAAAATATTTCATCAAATTCACTAACAGGATAATAGCTACCTTGAGGATTTCCTCTACCATTAAATACTTTATCTATACTTTGAACACCCGTTAGATAATGTATCAATCTATTTTCAACGTCAAGTGTTAATGATTTATTAAAATGCTCATGACCTATAACATACAAATCTGAATTATTATTATTAATATGTGATTGCCATCTTTTTTTATCTAATCGCCCTGTTTCATAGTGTTGTCTTGTTCTTTGAAAAATATCATTTGATTCCCCAACATAAACTTTACTTAATCCATTATCTTTCCATATGTGTATATAGACAACAGGATATCCATTTAATTCAACACTAATTGACTTGTCTTTTTCAAATTCATTTAAAGATCTTATATTATCTTTAATTTTTATTATTTGTGGTTTTGCTAATCCCATGTTATCACCTACAACTTTGTATATTTTGTACTAACGCCTTTTGCTTTTTCAACAGGATATTTCTTTGCTGTTTTTTCCATCTTATCTAAAACTATTTGCTTTGGATCTACACCTAACTTATTTGCCATTTGAATACAATAATTTAAAACATCCGCTAATTCTTCTTTAACTTCTTCTAAATCATAATTATCATTCCATTGAAAACATTCTAGTAATTCTCCAGCTTCGATGCAAATACTCTTTGCCAAATTAACTGGAGAATGAAATTGATCCCAATCTCTTTCTTCATTGAACTTTTCAATCTTTTCTTGCAATTCTTTCATAACTAGTCTCCTTTCAACGTAGCAGAATAACTTTCTACAACTAAGTTAATTTTATTCTTAAAGTCATTATAATTTTGTATGAAAACTTCTGGTTCTTTTGTTTTAATATTAAATACTCGATATATAAAATAATTATCTTTAAAATTTTCCATTGTATTAATTTCATTAGCGCTTATATAAAAAATCGAATCATCTTTTCCTTCATTTATTTTTACTTTGATATATATTTCTTTTCCATTTTTATCAAATGACAAAATATCATATCCCGTTCCATCATCTTCTTTTAATATCCATTTTATTTTTTTATCAAATCTTCTCTGCCTATTTTTTTTAATTTTTTAACCTTCATATTTTATATGAATAGCGTATACACCATTAATTTTCATAGCTTCTTTATATCCGTTAATTGAATTAATAGATTTAACACCTTCATTAAAGTCATTAGTTGATGATAATGTATATCTAGTTCCTTCTAAGGTTAAAAGTTCTTCAATAGAATCATAATGATTAACATCTAGAACACGACATGTAATTATATCGCCATCATATGATTTAAAAACTATTTTATCACCATATTTTAGTGCACTATAATCAAAGCTATCCTTATCTAACTTGGTTACTCTTATTTCAACCCTTTTAGTATTATTTTTTATAGCATTAAAAGCTCTATTATTTATATTTAAATTATATTTCATATATTAACCTAATTTCTTTTTATATATTGCAAGAGATATAAAAGTAATAAAAGTTAAACAAAATAATAAAGATATTTCTGATAATGAATGAGATCCTGTTCCAGGATTTTCTACATCTACTGTAGTAGTTTTGGTATTATTACTAACTGCGTTAGTAATAATATCATCTACTACAGTTTCACTTACTATTTCATTTTCTTTATCATCATCCACATTAACTATGGTTTTACCAATAGGTAATTTTAAAACCATTGCGTTATACATATTTTTAGCATGGTTAAATATATCAACTGCAGCTACCTGATCAGAATCTTCATTCCAAATACACATCATAGCACCTAAGATATTATCATAAGTATCTAAACTACTCTCGTAGTTATAATTCCATTTATCTATAGTCCATTCATTTATAATATTATCTACTGTATGAGATAAAGATTCATCATCCATATAAAATGGATGTGGTACAAAAAATAAATAATATTTATTACTAATAATTACTTTAAAATCATTATCTTGTAAATCTTTAACAGTAGCATAATTGGTAGTAAGAATATCCTCTTCTTTCCA
>JAILQR010000097.1 GCA_024698845.1 Bacilli bacterium
TGTCATATGATTCTTTTTTTCAAGTTAACAATTTAACTGCAGGTTATATATTTGATATTATTTCTAGTAACATAAATGAAAATGATGAAGTACTTGATCTATATTCTGGAGTTGGAACACTTAGTATATGTGCAGCTAAAAAAGCTAAAAAAGTTCTTGGTGTTGAAGTTGTAAAAAATGCTGTTCTTAATGCATTAATAAATAAAAATATCAATAAGTGCTTAAATACTGAATTTATATTAGGTGATGTACCTAAAGTGGTATCAAAAATAAATGATAATTTTAATACATTTATTTTTGATCCACCAAGAAAAGGATTGGATAATTTTACTATAAATTATGCTCTTAATAAGAAACCTAATAAGATAATTTATGTTTCTTGTAATCCTATCACTTTAGTTAGAGATTTAAAATTACTTAAAGATAGTTATGATGTAAAAGAAGTTAATTTAATTGATATGTTTAGTTTTACACATCATTATGAAACAGTTTGTATATTAATCAAAAAAGATGTTTAACAACATCTTTTTTTATATGACAAATAATTAACAAAAAGTACAAATAATTTATCAATTATGTAAATTTGTTATGTTATAATTACATTAACAATAAGTCTTTGCTCCACGATGAATATATAAGGAGAACGTTTATGAAAAAAAGAACTAAAAAAATATTGTCTATTTTTGTTATTACAATGATGGCTTTATTTAATGTACTTTCAATTGTACGTGCGGAAGGAACTAAATATACATTACAATTTGATGGTGCATCTATTACAGGAGATGTAGTAACATTTACTGTTGGAGATAAAGTAGTAACTGCATCTTTATCTGGTAGTGGCTACTCTGTTAAAGATAATTATAAAGTAGAATTTGATTCTACTGAAAAAGATACTATTAAACTTACATTTGATGAAAATTTTGATAGAGACACTATGGAAATTAGAACTCATAATAATCAAAATGTAACTATAACAGGTGATAATGAAGCTATATTTGGAGATTTAGATTACTCAGAGGATGATGCACCACATGTTGGTATTTATACTCGTAATAATAACTCTGGAACTGGAGGAGATAATACACAAAATTTCCAAGGTAACGGTACATCAACTTTAAATTATAAAATTAATGGTGTAATAGAATATACATCTGGTGGTGGATATGATCATGGTATTACATTTAGTATAAATGATGTAAGATATGCGGCAGATGAATCAAAAATGGTTTATACCGAAGAACCAGCATATGAAAGAGATGTTTATGGCCAAATTATATTAAATGAAAATAATGAACCAATTCCAGTGCTTGACCCAAGTACTATGAAGCAAATGGAAGAAAAAACAGCGCTAACTATTACTGGAGATACAATTCACTATAATTATGATGAAAACACTAATAAAGTAAGTTTTAGGTTTGCAATGGCTCCTGGAACACTTATGTCTAGTTTAAAAATTAATAATCAACCTATTGATTTACCTAAAACTGCTGATGAATTACTTGCTTGTTATACAGATCATAGAATTGAAATAGTAGTTAATGATATTGATTATGCTGATACATATAATATTGATATTGAAGCAAGATATCCAAATGAAAATGAAGAATTCTTAGGTAACTTCTTATGGGATTATAATCCTGAAGGTTATACATCACCTGAAGATAAAATATTAAATGGAACACTTATATTTGTTGAAGCTAAATATAATGGTGTTACATATACTACTGAAGAAGAAATAAATAATCTTGGTGGTGTATATATCTGGAGAGATGCTCCAAGAAAGAAAACATATACAACTGATAGGGAAGGTGTTGGAGAAGCACAATTTCCTGTAGGTACAGAACTTACTGTTAGAATAATTCCAGATGCAGGATACCAATTAGTAGACTTTGGTATTAATGGTGGAGTATTTGAGCCACAAGATGAAATAGGTACATATAAATTTACTGTTGCTGGAGGACCATTTCATTTACAAGCAACTATAAAACAAGTAGATGATGTTGTTAAAACAACATCAGAAAAAATATCTGCTGGTGCTATTACACTTGGTGGAGCAGAAGATTCAATGGCTATTGGTACAGCTAGACTTGATGTTAAAGATGTTGTTTTAACAAAAGAACAAATTACTAATTTCGAAGAAGCTGCTAAAGGATTAAATATAAATAGTTATATTGATATTTCATTATTTAATACAGTATTTAAAGGTAAAGAAACACAAAGCTGGGATACTGAAGTAAAAGACTTAGATAATGAAGCTACTATAGCACTTCAACTTGAACCTGGTGTTAATGCTGAAGATGTTGTTATAGTTCATGAAAAACATGATGGAACATATGAAATTATTCCAACAGAATATATTAAAGAATATAATGCAATTGTATTTAAAACTAAATCATTTTCTAATTATGCAATTGCAACTAAAGATAATGTAGTTATAAATGATACAACTACAACTACAAATACTAATACTGATAAAAATCCTAAAACATTAGATAATACTAATATTTATATAGCTCTATTAGGAGTAAGTACTTTAGGATTTACATTATCTAAACTATATCTTAAGAAAATTAAAAATAACTAGGATTAAATCCTAGTTTTTTTATGCTATAATATTTTTATATTAGAAGAGGTATAAAAATGAATCTAAATATATTTTTTAACAAGTTAGTATTTAAGCTAGATTTAGGTAAAATAGTAGAAGAACCATCTAAAGTCACAGGTGGCCTTACTCACAGAATGTTTAGACTTTGCACTGATAAAGGTAAATATATTGTTAAACTTTTAAATCCTAATATAATGAAAAGAACTACTGCTATGGATAATTTTAATAAAGCAGATAGTTTAGAAGAGATACTTAAAGAAAATAAAATAAGTGCAGTGTATTCATTGAAGTTTGATAATAGAAAAATGCAAGAAATAGATGGTCAATATTTTTATGTATATGAATGGTTTGATGGTAAATCATTAAAAAGTGATGAAATTAATTTATATCACATAAATAAGATTGGTGAAGTGCTTGCATCTATTCATAATA
>JAILQR010000099.1 GCA_024698845.1 Bacilli bacterium
AAAACAGATAAAATAAGTTTTTTATCAAGTAAAGAAACTAAAGAAAATAAAAGTAAAAATATTAAACTAAAACATACAGATAGTGTTACTGTTAAATCTGATGGAGTATATATTACTGATGTATCAGAAGTAGTTGATGCAGTAATGCCATCAATTGTATCTATTACTAGTAAAACAGTAATATCTGAAGGTAATTTTGGACCATCATTTTATGGTTATAACAATAGTAGAAGTTATACAACTGAAGGAGCAGGTTCTGGCGTTATAGTATATGAAGATGATGATTATATTTATATATTAACTAATAATCATGTTGTCGATGATGCATCAGAGTTATCTGTTAAATTTATAAATGATAAAAGCTATGATGCCAAAGTAAAAGGTGTATCTGAAAGAAAAGATATAGCTATTGTATATTTAAGTAAAAAAGATATTGATACTGAAACTTTAGAAACTATTAAAATTGCTACACTTGGTAATAGTAATGAACTTAAAGTAGGTAATGGTATTATTGCTATTGGTAATGCACTTGGTTATGGTCAAAGTGTTACAACTGGTGTTGTAAGTGCACTTAATAGAGAAGTGTCTACCGATGAATATACTCAAGATATGATTCAAATAGATGCAGCTATTAATGGTGGTAATAGTGGTGGAGCACTACTTAATAGTAAAGGTGAAGTTATTGGAATAAACTCAGTTAAATATTCATCAAGTGCATCTTCATCTAAAGCTAGTATTGAAGGTATGGGATTTGCTATTCCTATATCTGATGTAGAGGAACTAATTAAAAAATTAATTGCTGGTGAAAATGATACAGATGGTATTACTTTAGGAATAGAAGGTTATATGACTAGTGATATGGCATATAACTTACCTGATGGATTTTATATCTCAGCAATAGTAAAAGATTCAGCAGCTGAATCATCTGAACTTGAAATTGGTAATATTATTACAGAAATAGATGGAAATAAAGTCACTTCTATTGATACTATTAGAAAAGTACTTAATAAGAAAGAAAAAGGTGATAAAGTAAGCCTAAAAATTAAATATGTTAGTAGAGTAGAGTATAAAGAAAAAGAAATAGAAGTATTTTTAAAATAAATTAAATTGAAAATCAACCGGTACTTCCGGTTTTTTTAATTTTTTGTAAAAAAAATGTATTTATTTTTTGATATTTTGTTGTATACTAATTATAGTACGGAGAGTGGGATAAGATGAAATATATTAAAAATATTACAAGAACTTTATTATTTGTGTTATTAGCGTTTTTCACTTTTAATATTATAAGTGCATTTGCTGATTCAGTTGTTTTTAAAATAACTGACATATCTGTTAAGGATAAATCAAGTGGAACTACAGTTAATACACTTGAACTTGATGATGGCAGCGTAGCAAATAACATATTATTTGATGGCGTTAATGACTATATTACATATAAAATTGATTTGAAAAATACTGATAGCGAAGATTATACAATTAAATCTGTTACAGATGATAATACTTCAGAAAATTTAAAATATACTTATAGTACTATTTCTAATTTAACTGTTGGTGGTGGAGAAACTAAATCTTTTGATTTAACTATTACTTATATTAAACAAGCAACAAGTCCTACTTTAACAACTGATCCTGTTACATTAACTATTACTTATGAAAAAGCTGATGGAGAAGAAGTAAAAGAAGATGTAACACCATCAATTAATACTAGTATTAATGATGGTAATACTAAGGTTATATCTGATACTTCAAGTAATTTATCTAACCCTAAAACTAATGATAATGTTATTGTATACTTTATTTTAAGTGGTGTTTGTGTAGTTGGTTTAATACTTACATCTAAATTAAAGAGAAAAAATTTATATATGTATGTTGCTGTTCTTACTCTTATTCCTGTATGTGTTTATGCATCTACTATTAAATTTACTTTAATATTAGATAATACAATTAAAACTAAATCTAATCTTGTTACTATAGATTTAGGTGATGGTACAACTCCTATTGTTATAGATTTAGCAAATGGTGCAACACTAGGAAGTATTGATGAACCAACGAAAAGAGGTTATAAATTTGATGGATGGACAATAAATGGTGAACCATTTACTTCATCTACACCAGTTACAAGTGCTGTAACTTTAGAACCTTCATTTACTATTGAAACATATGAAATTAATTATGATTTAGGTGGAGGAGTAGTAAGTGAAGATAATCCTACTGAATATAATGTAAATAGTGATATTACACTTCATAATCCAACAAAAGTAGGTCATGACTTTGTTGGATGGCAAGAAGTTGGAACTGATAATATATCTGATAACGTTAGAATAGAAGATGAAGTCGGTAATAAATCTTATGTTGCTGTATTTACACCTAAGAAATTTACAGTTTCTTTTGACCCAGATAATGGATCTAGTGCTAAAGAAGTAAAGGTAGATTATGGAACTAAAGTATCTCCTATATCTAATCCTTATAAAGAAGGATTTACATTTAGTTATTGGAAACTAGGTAATGAACAATTTGATTTTGAAAATACAGTTATAGAAGGAGATATTACTTTAGTTGCTGTATATAACCCAAGCGGAGATACAGCATATACTGTATACCATAGATATAGACATTTAAATGATGATGGTTTTGATACAACTACAGAAAACTTAACTGGTGTTACTGGTGATACTGTAGAACTTGCATTTAAACCTAAAACAGGATTTACTAATCCTCTTAATCATAAATCTCTAACTATCTTACCTGATGGTTCTGCTAGTGAAGAATATATTTATGAAAGAGAAAGTATTAAATTTAATATTAATTACTCTGATAATGATGTAACTGCATCACATGAAAGTGATTCTTATAGTTATGGAACATCTATTACTCTTACAGCACATGATAAAGAAGGATTTACATTTGATGGATGGAGTAATGGAGAAACAGCTAATCCTTATACATTTACTTTAACTGAAGATGTAACTATAGAACCTGTTTATACTCCAATTAGATATGAAGTTACATTTGATACAGATAATGGACAAGCTAGTCAATCTGTTAAAGTTGATTATAATTCTACTGTCTCAAGACCTAATCAAGATCCTGAAAAAGAAGGATATGATTTTGTAGGATGGTATTTAGGTAATGAAGAATTTGATTTTAATGAACCTATTACAGATGATACTGTATTAGTTGCTCATTATGATTTGATTTCTTATAACATATATTATGAAGTTACTAGTAGTGGAACTCAAGGTAATCCAATAACAGTAGCTGATTTATATTCTGGTGAATATCCAACTTCGTACACTGTAAATGATAATTTTACATTGCCAATACCTGATATTGATATTCCTGGATATGATTTTGTTGGATTTGTAGATTTAAATGAAGATAATCAATCTTATGCACTTGCATTCTTAACTGATAATTTAACTATTTCAAATAGTACAGGTGATAAATATATTTACATATTACATTCTCCGAAAAATGATACTCCTTATACAGTAAGATATAATTATGAAACAATAGATGGAACAGGATTTGAAATGTCTAATCCAAGTTTAGAATATAGTGGAACTAAGTTTGAAACTCGTTATACTGAAACATTTACTGGACAAACGGGAGCAACTATATCTCCATCTGAACATAATATACATCCTCTTTATGGATTTACTTTACTAAGTAGTGGTTCTGGATGTAGAAAATGTGTTGTTACAAATGATACTATAGCAGCTGATGGTTCAACAGTTATGGACTTATATTATGCAAGAAATAATTATCAATTTAGTTATAATGATTCATCCTCTGTAACTAGTAGTAAGCAATCTGGAAGTTATAAGTATGGTACAGAAATTACTCTAACAGCTAATAACGAAAAAGATGGCCATGCATTCTTACACTGGAGTGATGGAGAAACATCTAACCCATATACATTTGAACTGGTTAATAATACATATATAAGTCCTGTTTATGATGATACAACATACACTGTTTCTTATGTAACAGGAACTAATGAAGCAATAGCTAGTAAGACAGTTAATGCTGGTAATTATGCACCTAGACCTAGTGTAGATCCTTCAAAAGAAGGTTACCAATTTAGTGGTTGGACTCTTAATGGAGAACCGTATAGTTTTAATACACCTGTTGAAAGTGATATAACATTAACTGCAACATATACTCCAATATCATATCGATTTACAGTTGTATTTGAATACAAAGGATACATAGTAGATAGAAGCGGTGATTATTATACAATTGAAAGTAATATTGATTTTAATGAACTTATGACTACCGCATTACCTAGAAGGGTTCCAGGATTTAATGTTGATTACTATACCATTGGTAATGATGATACACATTATGATAATATTCATATTCAAAATCAAACTGGTGATGTTACATATGTAGCACATTTAAAAGCAAAAGAATTTACTGATATTATATGTAAGAGAGCAACAACACTTAATACAGCTACATGTAATTCTACTAATAGCGGAAATGCTTGCTTAGCAAGTTATGATTCTGGAGATACTATTACTTATGGTAGACTTGGAGATTCAACTACATTTAAAGTTGGAGATGCATTTGATTGTAACGTTGCTGGTAATGGATATGATACTAGATTCTATTATTTAAGAAATAGTAATCAAAGAGCAGTTTTAATTGCTAATAATAATTCCGTTGGAAATGGTATTCTTAACTCAACTCAAGAGTCTGCTTATTATGATTCGCTTGATTTCTTACCTAATAAAATTTATACATGGTTAAATGTTCCTGGTCCAACTGGTGAATGGTATTATATGGCAGCAAGACCAATTACTATTGCTGATTTATCTGCAATGAGAGGAAATGCTTCTATAGATGAATTAAAACAAGCTGGATCACTTGATAAAGTTAATTTCTTATTTGAAAATTTAGGTTTATATACTTCTGATGAAGGTATTTCAAGAAACTGGTTATTTGAAGATGTGGTAGATAATAATACTGTATATTATGTATATAATGCAGTAACTAGAAATATTGAAGAAGTATCTTATGAAGATATAGATAATTATACTGAAATGGGTGGTATGAGACCTGTTATTGAAATACCACTATCAAGAATGGATTTAACTGTACCTAGTGGAAATTAATATAAAAAAAGACATGTTAGAAACATGCCTTTTTTACTTCTTAATTTGATTTGCATATTCAAATTATTCGTTATATAATTTATATATAATAAGGAGGAATATATATATGGAAAATAAAAAATCTTTTGGAGTTATTGGTTTAGTTGTTTTATGTTTAGCGGTATCTGCTTTATTTGGTGTTGCTTATGCTGCATTTACTAAAGATTTAACTATTAGTGGATCTGCAACTGTATCATCAAGTAAGTGGGATGTTAGATTTTCTAGTATTGTAAAAAATACTTCTATTACAACTAGTGGTTTAACTATTACTAATGTACCTACAATTGATACAGCTGGATCAACTACTATCGGTGGTTGGTCAGTGGCATTTACTGAACCAGGACAAAAAGCTGCATTTGATGTAACTGTTAAAAACTATGGTGACTTTGATGCAAAATATAATGGTGGAACTGATTTAACTAATATTGCACCAATATGTAGTGTTGCTGGTGATAAGACTCACGCTGATGCAATCAAAGTATGTAATAATATTTCTATTGAACTTAAAAAAGGTGATAATACACTTACAACTTCTAATGCATCTGTAATTCCTGCATCTACTCATGGAACTGAAACTTATACTTTAATAGTTTCATATAATAAAACAGCTGATGATGAAACTGGTTCATCACTTCCAACTAGTACAGTTGATGTAGAAATATCTACTATTACACTTACATATCAACAACAAATTTAGTCACGTATTATAGGCAAAATAATAATATATCATTTTGCCTTTTTGTGATTTAAATAAAAGAAAGGAAAATAAACATGGAAAATAAAAAGAGTTTAGGGGCTATTGGATTAGTTGTAATTTGTTTAGCTATATCTGCTTTATTTGGTATAGCATATGCTGCATTTTCTAAAACATTAACTATTAGTGGATCTGCAACAGTATCACCAACAACATGGAATATTGGTTGGAAAAGTATGACTCAAAATACTGGTAGTGTAGCTATTAATAATATTCCAAATATTACTGCATCAGCTGGAACTGCATCTATTAGTGGATGGAGTACAACATTTACACGTCCTGATCAAAAAATTTCGTTTGATATAACTGTTAAAAACTATGGAAGTTTTAATGCTAAATTAACTGATGTTAAATTTGGTGAATCAAGTATTTTTCAATATTTTGCAGGTAGTCAATTTAATCTAGTAGGTGATGGTAAATTAATTAGTTGTTCAGCTACTGATTCAACTGATGCTCTTAATGTATGTTCAAATTTAAGTGTTAGTGTTACAAACCAATCTGCATCTACTCCTGTTGCACTTGAGGCTAGCAATGCTAAAACTTTAAGTAACGGATGTGGAGAATCTGATAGTGATTGTACAGAAACATATAGAATTGAAGTTGAATACCGTCAAGCTGAAAAAGATACTACAGGATCACAACTTCCAACTGGACCTGTTACTATAACTTTTGGCCAAATGGATTTTATTTATACTCAACAAAATTAACATAATATATAATCCTTTAAATAGGAGTGTAGAATATGAATCAAAATTTCAAACAAACTAAATTAATTATATTTCTATGTATAACAATATCTGCATTCTTTGGTATAGCTTATGCAGCTTTTACGAAAAATATATCAATTAGTGGTACAGGAACAGTTAATAAAACATCTTGGAAGATTGTTTTCAAAGATTTAGAAACACCACCAGATTTAACTGGTGATGCTGAACAAGTTTCTACACCAACTATAAAACAAAATGGTACAGAATTATCTGATTATAGAGTATATTTTTATAAGAATAATGATTCAATTACATATACATTTAAAGTTGCAAATGATGGTAATTTTGATGCAAAATTAACTAGCATCAATATTCCAACTCCAACTTGTACTAAAACGCTAGCTGGAGTTAATTCTGATGCAACTACGACATGTAGTAATTTAACTTATACATTGAAATACGATGATGGTACTAATTTGCAACTTAATGATACACTTGATGCTGGTACCTATAGAACACTTAAACTTAAACTTGAATATACATCAACATCACAACCAACTGCAGATGTTGAAATATCTAATTTAGGTATATCTTTAACATA
>JAILQR010000100.1 GCA_024698845.1 Bacilli bacterium
GGAAAATTATATTTATTGATTATAGATTTTTTAGATAGTAAAATTAATTATAGATAGTAGGTGATTATCTTGAGCGTAATTACAAATAATACCCCAGTAAAAAAAGAACGTATTCCAACTTTAGATATTTTTATTACAAGAGCTTTATATAAGGAGAAATTTAATGGGATACCTATGTCTATTAAACCTGAAAAAATATATTGTTCTCATAAAAATGGAAGATTAGAAATTATTTATGTTATGAAAGGTTTAGACAAACCTGTTAGACTTCCAAGAGTACAATTTAAAAATGTTGCAAAAAGAACGATGGAATGTGTTGGTGCACTAACACTTACTACAACACTTGCTTTATCAGGTTTATCAATACTAAAAAATAAAAATAAAAAAGCTGAAGTGGCACATATAGTAAATGATAATGTTATTGAGGAAACTATTGCATTAAATTCTCAAACTGCGGGTGCTGAAGAAAATACCACTAATCCTTTAGAAACAGTTAATGAATTAGAAATAACGAGAGAAGCGCTTATGCCAAGATATACACTTGAACCACCTGAAAGAATCTCAGATGACAATATAGACAACTTAATATTTGGTTCATATTATAGAACAATAAATAGTGATGGAAACTTCACATATACATATCAAGAAAACTATGACAAAATGATGAATAATTATTATAGTTATTATGTAGCATATGGAGAAATGTATGGTATTGATCCGGCAATATTAGCAGCAATGACTATGCAAGAAGGCGGAGTATATGATCCAAATGCAAGTGAAGAATATTACCGTATTGGTTTAGGTCAAGTTAATGGTAATATTTGGGATGGTGTAACAGTATCATGTTACAACTATAATACTAACACTGAAGAAAGATATACAATTAGTGCAACTAATTTATATAATAATCCAATTGAACAAATTAAGTGTTTAGCAATAATGATGCAACAAAATGCAAGAGATTGTAGTTATAATCTCCCTGCAATGATTGAAGAACATAACAAAGGTTGTGGAAGTATTGCAACTGCACTATCAAATCTAAGAAGAGATTATCCTGGATATAGTAATAGTGAAATTCTTAATTTAGAAGATCCAACACTAATTGAAAGATATGTATATTGTCCTGGAGCAGATCCAGAGTATTTAGATAAGATACTTACATATCTTGACATGATACTAGATAATAATGCATTTGGTAGAGAGTATGTCTATGTAAGAAGTGC
This sequence comes from Bacilli bacterium, assembly GCA_024698845.1. Classification (GTDB taxonomy): domain Bacteria; phylum Bacillota_I; class Bacilli_A; order RF39; family UBA660; genus RUG13160. The sequence continues at coordinate 1,224 of JAILQR010000100.1, forward strand.
AGATGGTAATGTTTATACGTATAATATTAACATTGAAAGAACTCAAACACTGGGCTAATTTGCCAAATATAAAGCAAATTGATATAATGTAAGTGGTGATTTTTATGCAAATTAATAGCGTAGATTTAAAAAGTATAGCAGTAAGAACAAGTCAATATCCTGAAGATGAACTCCCAGAGTTCTTACTTGTTGGTCGAAGTAATGTTGGTAAATCAAGTTTTATTAACTGTTTAATTGAAAGAAAAAACTATGCCCATACAAGTTCTAAACCAGGTAAAACTACTACACTAAACTTTTATTTAGTTAACAATAAGTTTTATATAGTAGACGTTCCGGGTTATGGATATGCTTTAGGTGGTAAAGAAAAACAAAGAAAATTTGGAATGATGATTGAAGAATATCTAAAAACTAGAAAGTCTATGAAAAAAGTATTCTTACTTATTGATTATCGTCATAAACCAACAGAAGATGATTGTTTAATGTATAACTTTTTAAAATATTACAACATTGATGTAGAAGTTGTTGCAACTAAATATGATAAAGTTAATAAAAGTGGAAGAATCAAACAAGATAAGATCATTAATGAAACTCTTCACTTAACAGAAGATAGACCTTTTATTCCTTTTTCAACTGTTACTAAAAAAGGAAAAGAAGATGTATATGCAATAATCGAAAAATTCTTATAATAGGTGATTAATATGAATAATAAAAAGGGATTTACTTTAATAGAACTTCTAGCTGTAGTAGTTGTATTATCAGTTATTATTTCTATTGCAGTTCCAGTAATTAATACACAACTTAAAAAGAGTAAAGAAAAAGCTTACCAAACTAAATTAGAAATTATAGCAAAGCAAGCTAAGCAATATGCTCAAGAAGAGGAAGATTTCTTATATGAAAGTTCTCTTAGATATAATGGTTATGTATGTAATAAAATTACAGTATCAGAACTAGTTGATGCTGGTTACGTTGATGCAAATGATAAAGATTTATTCGATGGTTCAAAAGAAGTTATAAATCCAAATACAGGTGGATCAATGTTAAACGAACAAATAATGGTATATATTAAATCAAAACCAGGAGCATCTGGTGTAAATATTTATAATGGTAGTATTATATCTAAAACAACGAATGTATCACAATGTCATTAAAAAAATTAATATAGAAAGAAGGTGTATATTATGAAAAAAACAGTATGCATAATAGGTAAACCTAATGTTGGTAAATCAACAATTTTTAACAGATTAATAAAAGAGAAAAAAGCTATCATAATGGATACACCTGGTGTAACACGCGATCGTATTTATGATAGTGTTACTTATAATAATAAATCATTTTTCTTAATTGATACTGGTGGTATTGAAATTGGTAATGAAGACTTCAATGAAGATATTAAAGTTCAAGCAGCATTAGCTATCGATGAGTCAGATATTATTTTATTTGTTGTAGATGGTAAAAATGATTTAGATGCTAATGATTATTTAATTAGAGATATGTTAATAAAATCTAAAAAAGATGTTATTGTAGTTGTTAATAAAATCGATAATGATGGAAGAAAAGAAAACATCTATGGATTTTATGAACTTGGTTTTGAGCATTTATTTGCTGTAAGTGCAGAACATAACTTAGGATTTAAAGAACTTTTAGATTTTGTTACAGGTAAAATGAATGAAAATGAAGAAATAAAAGATTCTACATTAAAGTTTGCGATTATCGGAAGACCTAATGTAGGTAAATCAAGTTTGATAAATGCTCTACTTAATGAAGATAGAGTTATTGTAAGTGATGTTGCGGGAACAACTAGAGATGCTGTTGATACAAGATTTACTTATGAAAAAGAAGAATATATCGCAATAGATACTGCCGGAATGAGAAAAAAAGGTAAAATCTACGAAAATATTGAAAAATATAGTTTAATTAGAAGTTTAAAAGCAATTGAAAGATCAGATGTGTGTGTGCTTGTTATTGACGCTAAAGAAGGCATTATAGAGCATGATAAACATATCGCATCTTATGCAATTGAAGCAGGTAAAGGTATTGTTATTGCTGTTAATAAATGGGATACAGTAAAAGATACAGATAAAGCTATATCATTATGGCAAGAAAAAGTAAGAAATGAATTCCAATTTATTCCTTATGCAAATGTAGTATTCCTATCAGCGCTTAATAAAAAAAGAATACATACATTAATGCCTGAAGTAATAAAAGCATTTAATAACAATCAAAAAGAAATACAAACATCTGTACTTAATGATGTTATTACTGAAGCTGTAACACTTCATCCAGCACCTTCATATAAAGGTAAAAGATTAAAAATATATTTCGTAAGTCAAACTGCATCATGTCCTCCTAAATTTACATTTAATGTTAATAATAAAGGCCTTGTACATTTTAGTTATGAAAGATATTTAGAAAATAAAATAAGAGAGAACTTTGATTTAACAGGTACTCCAATCATATTACAGTTTAAAAATAAAAGTGATAGATAGAAAAGGAATTTATTATGAGTAAAAGTTTTGATGAACAAATTCATGAACTTGAATTAAAAGATTATACAGACATAAATCAATATTTAATGGATTCAGAAACTGATCCAGATGGATTTAATGAAAAATTTGAAGTAGAAAAAATATATGACTTAAGATCCCATGTTAGTGGATTAAGTTTTCTTAATAGCGATAATTTTGATTTCCCTGATGTGCTTTCAGAGTATCATATATATTGTGATGAAAATTATTATATTTATTTTATTAAATATAAGAATCTTGATAAAGATGAATGCGTAGTAGCTGGTTCACAAGCTAAAAGAGTATATGACTTAATGATGGGTCTATTTAGAGCTAGCAACATGATATATAATCAACCTGCTTTATCTAAAGCAAAAGTAACAAAACTTAGTTAAAAAATTGTTAACATTGTTTAACAATTTTTTTTATTTATCATAAAATGTGTTAGGTGATATATGTGAGTTTAAATGATAGTTTATTTGATAAAATTGAGAGAAAAACAAATGTTAGTAAAGAATTAATTTTATCATTAGCAGATAAACTTAAAACTTCGGGTTTAAAAAATGAAAACACTATTAACGAAGTAATAGATGAATTAAGTAAAGCTGCAGGAAAAGATGTAAGTTCCAAGACTAAAGAAAAGATAATTTCAAGAATAAAAAATGATGATGTTCCCAAGAATATTGATAAATTTTTCTAATATATAAAGTGACAAGTAACTGTCACTTTTCTTTTATTTTTAATAAATAAAAATATATAATTAAAATGGAGATGATATCAAATGTATCAAAATAAAAAAGTACTAATTCTAGGTATGGCAAGAAGTGGAGTATCAGCTGCTAAATTACTCGCTAAATATAATAACGATATAACTATAACAGATTTAAAAGAACAAGATGATACTCTTGTTAAAGAATTAGAAGACTTAGGAATAAAAGTATTAATAGTTGATGATCAAGAACCTCTTATTAATGATTCTTGGGATTTAGTTGTAAAAAATCCAGCAATTAAAAAAACAGTTCCTGCAATAGTAAAAGCAAAAGAACTTGGTTTAAAAGTTATAAATGAAGTAGAACTTGCATATAAATTATTTCCTAATACAGCTAAAGTAATTACAGTTACAGGATCTAATGGTAAAACTACAACTACAACTCTTATCTATGAACTTATGAAAAAGATAAGTAATAATGTTCACTTTTGTGGAAACATGGGAATACCTGTTACAAGTGTTGTTGAAGATATTAAAGATAATGATTATGTAGTAATGGAAATATCAGATCATCAATTAACAGATATGTATGAATTTAAATCAGATGTAAGTGTAATGACTAATTTATATCATGTTCATATAGATTTTCATGATTCATACGAATACTACATGAAAATGAAAAAAAGAATCTTTAATAATCACACTAAAGAATCAATTGCTGTATTAAATGGAGCAAATGAAGATGTTTTAAATTTAACTAATGATATTCCAGATAAAAAAGTATATTTCTCAGCAATAAAAAAATGCGATGCTTACTTAGAAAATGATGCTATATATTATAATGGTGAAAAAATAATTGATACTAAAGATATTAAATTAAAAGGCAATCATAACTATGAAAATATCATGGCAGCAATTATTGTTACGAAACTATATGGAATAACAAATGAACAAATAAAAGATGTATTAAAAGAATTTGGTGGAGTTGAACATAGATTAGAATTTGTTAAAGAATTAAATGGAAGAAAAATATATAATGATTCAAAATCAACAAATAATGAATCAACAATTATTGCATTAAAATCATTTAATCAACCAACAATATTAATAATGGGTGGTCTAGATAGAAATATTCCATTTGATCCACTAAAGCAGTATTTAACTAATGTTAAATTAGTAGTAACATATGGAGAAACTAAAAATATATTAAAAGACTTTATGGAAAAAGAAAATATAGACGTCCATGTTGTTGATACTTTAAATGAAGCAGTAAAAGATGCTTATGATAATAGTAGTGAAAATGATATTATATTATTATCACCAGCATGTGCATCATGGGATCAATTTAAAGACTTTGAAGAACGTGGAAGAGTATTTAAAGAAGAAGTTGAAAAATTAAGATAAGAAGGTATAAATATGAAAAAAAGTAATGGATTTACATTAGCAGAACTTCTAGCAACTATCGTAATAATATCTGTAGTATTAACAATAGCAATTGTTGCAGTACTACCTAGAATAACTGAATCTAGAATAGGAGCATTTGTAAATGACACGGTAACATTTACTGAAGCAGCTAGAAATAAATATAAAGATGACAGATTAGAAAGAGACTATCCAGAAGATTTATATCATAATACAGTTTCTGGCAAGAAATGTTATTCAGTTAAAGATACTTTAATTGGTAAATATATTAAAACTAACAATAGTTATACTGGATCTATAGAAGTATGTCATGGACAAGACTGTGATTATGAAACTAAAGTATGGCTTACTAATGGTAGATATTATCTTGAAGGAGAAATAATAGATGATAATACAGATATTAAGCCACTTATAAAAGAAAGTTATAGCGGTTCAAATCAGAACACTTGTGGTAGAAGTGTAAGTTAATAAAAATGCAAATATAATTGCATTTTTTTTATTTTCTATCATAAAGTTAATTAAATGAAAGAGGTTAATATATGAAGAAGAAGGAAATATTAGAAGCCATCTCTAAAAGAGGTGGAGGAGAAATATATTTAGGTGTAGTAGGTCCAGTTAGATGTGGTAAATCAACATTTATTAAAAAGGTTATAGAAAACCTAGTAGTTCCTAACATAGAAGACGAATATTTAAAAAAGAAATGTTTAGATGAAATACCACAAACAGCTGAAGGTAAGACAATTATGACAACAGAACCTAAGTTTGTTCCATCAAATGGTGCTCAAATAAACATTGATTCTTTCCAAACTAATATTAAATTAGTTGATTGTGTTGGTTACATTGTTCCAGATGCAAACGGATTTGAAGATGAAAATAAAAATCCTCGTATGGTAAAAACTCCATGGTTCTCTGATGCTATTCCATTTGTTGAAGCTGCAGAAATAGGTACACAAAAAGTAATTGAAGATCATGCAACAATTGGAATAGTAATTACAACAGATGGTTCTTTTGGAGAACTAAAAAGAGAATCATACATAGATGCAGAAAATAAAGTTATAAATGAACTTATAGAAATTAATAAGCCATTTATTGTTATATTAAATAGTAGTAAACCTAATTCAAATAATGCTTTATCAATTAAAGATGAATTAGAAGAAAAATATGGTGTACCTGTTGTACCTCTTGATATTGATAATATGGTAGAAAAGGATTTAGTAGATATTCTTAGAACATCTCTAGACGAATTTCCGATAGTAGATATTAAATTTAATATGCCTAAATGGATTAGTAAGTTACCTAAAGATAATGATATTAAGTTATCTATAACATCGAGTATAAAAAATGCTGCTACCAACGTTGATAAATTAAAAGATGTAAAAGATATTATTTCTTACTTTGAAAATAATACTTATATTAAATCATCGTATATTAGTGAACTTGATGCATCTAGTGGAATAGTTAAAATAAACATTGAAGAAAAGGATGAACTATTTAATGAAGTATTAACTAATATATTAGGTGATGAAAATATGTCTAGATCAACAATGATAAATATATTTACGACATACAAAAATACTAAAGAAGAATATGACTCTATTAAAAAAGCAATGATGATGGCAAATAAAACTGGATATGGAATTTTGTATCCTACATTAAACGAAATGAAATTACAAACTCCCGAAGTGATTAAACAAGGATCAAGATATGGTGTAAGGCTAAAAGCTGTTGCATCTAGTATTCACTTAATGAAGGTAGATGTTGAATCAACATTTGAACCAATTATAGGAACTGAATCTCAAAGTAAAGAATTAATAGATTTTATTATGAAAGATTATGAAACTAATCCTGAGAATATTTGGCATAGTGAAATATTTGGAAGAAGTCTTGATGTAATAGTGCAAGAAGGTATTCAAGCTAAACTTTCTTTAATGCCAGATCAAACTAGAAATAAACTATCTAATATAGTTACAAAAATAGTAAATAAAGGTGCTAATAATCTAATAGCATTTGTTATCTAGTATATATAGTGTTAATCCGGAGTAAAGCATGTGTTATATAGTAGTAAAACAAGGCATAATTGGTAATATTTTTCTTGATTTAAGGCATATTTTTTGCTACTCTTAATATGTAAGGGTAATGACCCTACAAGATAATAAATCTATGGGAGGTATTAGATTATGTCAAAACAAGAATTAGTTGAAATCATTGCTTCAAAAGCTGGTTTAACTAAAGCTGACGCTGCTCGTGCTTTAGATGCTACTATTGAAGGTATCACAACTGGTCTTAAAAAAGAAGGAAAGGTTGCTTTAGTTGGTTTCGGAACTTTCTCAGCTAAAAAAAGAGCTGCAAGAGAAGGTATCAATCCTTTAACTAAAAAAGCTATCAAAATTCCTGCTAAGACTGTTGCATCATTCAAAGCTGGAAGCAAATTAAAAGACGCTTTAAATTAATCTAATCAATAAAGAGCTAACCATTAGGTTAGTTTTTTATTTGCTTAAATTTAGCTTAACAAAAATGTGACAAGTTAATCTTTTTTATATAGTTTAATTATCGACAATAAATATTATATTTGTTATATATAATGTATATGGTAAAGGATAGTGTATTTATATGGAAGAAAATAAAGTAGCTGAAACTAAAAAAATAGGTTCTAAAAAACCTTTATACATAATTATTACATGTTTAGTGTTGATAATAGCAGGGTTATTAACATATATTTTTGCATTTAAAGATAAAGATGCTAAAAAGGATAATTCTAATGCCCAAACACAAAAAACTCCTGATACAAAACCAGATACAAAACCTGATGCAAAACCTGTAGAAAAAGAAAATAGAAATTTAACTGATAATGAGATAGCTACACTAGTGAGTATGATTAAAGAATATCATTTATATGATTTAGTGGATTTTAATAAGAAGGTAACATTTAGTAAAACAAACATTACAAATAATATGATGTTAGCTTTTGCATACTATGCTGGATTTGGTAGTTCTGATAATATAGCAATTAGTACTGCAGATAAATATTTTGAAAAAGTATATGGATTTAAAAATGCAGAATATAAAGATATTTTATGTTTAATTGATGATGAAGTTTTTTATAAATATGATAAAGAATCAGAGTATTTTAAAAGATCAACAGAATATGAACATGGTCATGGCTGGCCTACAATTGGATTTGCTGATTATGTAGTACGTGATGCTAAAAAAGAAGATAGTGAATATATAATATCTGCTTTATTCTTATCAGGTGGTGGAGAAAGTGATTATTATGTTAATGATACTAAACTAGAAACTACTTTAGATACATATGAAAATTCACAAAGTGAATTTATAAAAGAATTTAGAGATAATTTATCTAAATATGACAATGTTAAACCTGTTGAATTTACATTTGTAAAAGAAGATGGAAACTATCATTTAAAAAGCATTGAACTTAAAAAATAATTATTGTCATATTAATACTTCTAATGTATAATATGAAATACATCCAAAAAGAAATGGTGAAAGCGTTTGGAACATTACTTTACAAATAACGAAAATTTAAAAAGCGAGATAAAAAAACTTAGTTATTCATACGATAACTATGTTTTTTCGTTTTTAAGTGACAACGGAGTCTTTTCAAAAGAAAGACTAGATTATGGTAGTAGATTTTTACTTGAAACATATTTACGCAAAAAGAAAAGTGATCCTACCAGTTTTTTAGATGTTGGTTGTGGATATGGATTCTTGGGTATATCAATATCTAAAATACTTGGTGTTCACGGCACATTAATAGATGTTAATAAAAGAGCAGTGCACTTAACTAAAAGAAATATAGATGCTAACGAAGTTGACTGTGAAGCTAAACTTAGTAACGTCTATGATGATGTTGTTGATAAATATGATCTTATTATTACTAACCCACCGATAAGGGCGGGAAAAAGTGTCTTATTAGACATATTAGGTAATGCAAAAGATCATTTAACAAAAAACGGTGAGTGTTGGTTTGTAATGAGAAAAGATCATGGTGTCAAATCAATGATAAAAACCTTAGAAAATTCGTATATTTGTGAAGTAATTGACAAAAGTAAAGGTTTTTATGTCGTAATGTTAAAAAATAAGGAAAATTCGTTGACAAACATGTAATAAACTGATAAAATCTTAAGTTGGTGACATGTCTGTTTTTAGAGAAAAATGAATCATGTAAAAAAATTAGATATATGGGGTGAAATCGTGGCATATAAGGTTCAAAAATTTGGAGATTACACAGAAAGAAGAAATTTTTCTAAAACAAAAAATACTTTAGAGTTACAAGATTTATTAGAGGTTCAAAAGAAGTCTTATCAAGAATTCCTTGAAACAGGTATCAAGGAAGTATTTGATGAGCTTTTTCCAGTTGAAAGTTTTACTGGAAATATCTCATTAGAATTTGGTGATTATTCTTTTGATGAACCAAGATATTCTGTAAAAGAAGCTAAAGAAAGAATGGTTAACTATGCAGCACCTTTAAAGGTTCAAGCAAGATTATTCATTCATGAAACTGGTGAAGTTAAAGAACAAGAAATATTCCTAGGGGATATGCCTTTAATGACAGAAGCCGGAACATTTATCATTAATGGAGCAGAACGTGTTATTGTTTCACAATTAGTACGTTCACCATCTATTTACTTTAAAAAGGATATAGACAAAAATGGTAGATTAATTGTAGGTGGAGAAGTTATACCTAATAAAGGTACTTGGCTTGAATATGAACTAGATGCTAGAGATGTTGTATATGTAAGAATCGATAGAACTAGAAAAGTTCCAGTAACAACATTCTTAAGAGCATTAGGTTTATCTAATGATGAAGATATCATTGGTGTTTTTGGTGACAATAAATATATTCAAAATACTATTGAAAAAGATTCAACAAAAAATACTGATGAAGCTTTAATTGAAATCTATGAAAAGTTAAGACCTGGTGAACCAGCTACACTTGACTCTGCTAAGAACCAATTAGTTACAAGATTCTTTGATAGATTTAGATATGACTTAGCAAAAGTTGGTCGTTATAAATTTAACAAGAAATTAAATGTACTTGATAGATTACTTGGTTGTACTTTAGCTGAAGATATTAAAGACGGTAAGAAAACAGTTGCAGCTAAAGGTACTTTAGTAACTAAAGAAGTACTTGAATCAATTAGACCTTTATTTGCTGAAGGATACAACTTAAAAGAAACAATCACTAATGAAGAATTAGATGAATATAATAAAATCCAAACTGTTAAGGTATTTAGTAAAGAAAATCCAGAAGAAGTTATTACTTTAATTGGTAATGATCAATCTACTGATACTAAACGTTTAACTATTCCTGATGTATATGCATCTGTATCTTATTACTTAAATTTATTATTTGGTATTGGATCAATTGATGAAATCGATAACTTAGGAAATAGACGTGTAAGACAAGTTGGTGAGTTAATCCAAACTCAATTTAGAGTTGGTATGGCTCGTATGGAAAGAGTTATTCGTGAAAGAATGACTACTCAAGAAATTGAGACAGTTACTCCAAAAACATTAATTAATATTAGACCAGTAACTGCTGCTTTAAAAGAATTCTTTGGTTCATCTCAATTATCAAAATTCATGGATCAAATTAACCCAATTGCAGAACTTACTGATAAACGTCGTCTATCATCTTTAGGACCTGGTGGTCTATCAAGAGATAGAGCAAGTATGGATGTTCGTGACGTTAACCCATCACACTATGGTCGTATTTGTCCAATCGAATCTCCAGAAGGACAAAACATCGGTCTTATTACATCACTTGCTGGATATGCTAAAATCAACGAATATGGTTTCATTATGACTCCATATAGAAAAGTTGAAAATGGTATCGTACTAGACGAAATTTGTTATTTAACTGCTGATGAAGAAAATGATTACTATATTTCTCAAGCAGCTATTCAATTAGATAAAGATAATAGAATCAAAGACGAAAAAGTTATCGTTCGTATTAACGGTGATAACGAAATCGTTGAAAGAGAAAAAGTTAATTATATAGACGTATCTCCTTCACAAATCGTATCTATTACTACAAGCTGTATTCCATTCCTAGAATACGACGATGCACACAGAACATTAATGGGTGCCAACATGCAACGTCAAGCAGTTCCACTTTTACAAGCAGAAGCTCCAATTGTTGGAACAGGTGTTGAATATATTGCTGCTCGTGATTCAGGATCAACTATTGTTGCAAAAGCTGATGGAGTAGTAGAATACGCTGATTCTCTAAAAATTATTGTAAAAACAGCTAAATCAAAAGATACTTATTATTTAGCTAACTATGAAAGAAGTAATGCAGCTTCATGTGTAAATCATATTCCTATAGTTAAAGCAGGAGACAAAGTTCATAGAGGACAAGTTATCGCTGATGGACCTTCTACAAAAAACGGAGAACTTGCTTTAGGTAAAAATATGACTGTTGCATTCATGACATATAATGGATACAACTATGAAGATGCCGTAATCTTAAATGAAAGATTAGTTAAAGATGATGTTTATACATCACTACATATAGATCACTATGATATTGAGTGTCGTGACACTAAACTTGGACCAGAAGAAATCACTCGTGATATTCCAAATGTTGGTGATGATGCTCGTAAAAACCTTGATGCTAACGGAATTATCAGAATTGGTACTGAAGTTAGAGAAGGAGATATCTTAGTTGGTAAAGTTACACCAAAAGGTGTTCAAGAATTAACAAGTGAAGAAAAATTATTACATGCTATCTTTGGTGAAAAAACTAGAGAAGTAAGAGATACTTCACTAAGAGTTGAACACGGTGCAGATGGTATTGTTCATAACATTAAAATCTATACTAAAGAGAATAGTGATGAACTTCCTGCTGGTGTATCAAAAATCATAAGAGTATATATTATTCAAAAACGTAAGATTCAAGTTGGAGATAAGATGTCAGGACGTCATGGTAACAAAGGTGTTATTTCACTTATTTTACCTGAAGAAGATATGCCATTCTTACCAGATGGTAGACCTGTTGATATCATGCTTAACCCACTTGGTGTTCCATCTCGTATGAACATCGGACAAATCTTAGAACTACATTTAGGTATGGCTGGTTCTAAATTAGGTGTTAAATATGCATCTCCAGTATTTGATAGTGCAACTTGGGAAGATATTAAAGAAGAAATGGCTGAAGCTGGTATTGCCGAAGATGGTAAAACTACTGTTTACGATGGACGTACTGGTGAAGCATTCGATAATAGAATTTCAGTTGGTGTAATGTACATGGTTAAACTACACCACATGGTTGATGATAAATTACATGCTCGTGCAACTGGACCTTATTCACTAGTTACACAACAACCATTAGGTGGTAAAGCACAATTCGGTGGTCAACGTTTCGGAGAAATGGAAGTTTGGGCACTATATGCATATGGTGCTGCTCATGTACTACAAGAAATATTAACAGTTAAAGCCGATGATATCGTTGGTCGTGTTAAAGTTTATGAAGCATTAGTTAAAGGTAAAACAGTTAACCAAGCTGGTGTTCCAGAATCATTTAGAGTACTTGTTAAAGAATTCCAAGCATTAGGATTAGACATGCAAGTAGTTACAAATGATGATGAAGTTGTAGACTTTAAAGATCTTGAAGAAGATGACGGTGACGACTTAAGAATTAATGAATTAGAAAACATTGCTAAAAATGTTGATGAACCAGAAGAACCAGAAGAACCTGAAGATATCGAAGAATTCGAAAATGATGAATTCGAAGATGAACCAGATTTAGATGATTTAGAATTCCCTGGTGACGAATTAGAAGAGGAGGGTGAATAATTATGATAGATGTAAGAAATTTCAAAGGTATCAAAATTGGTATTGCCTCTCCTGAAAAAATTCGTAGTTGGTCTTATGGTGAAGTTAAAAAGCCAGAAACAATCAACTATAGAACTCAAAAACCTGAACGTGATGGACTTTTCTGTGAAAAGATTTTTGGTCCAACAAAAGACTATGAATGTTCTTGCGGAAAATACAAACGTTTAAGATATAAAAATGTTGTATGTGATAGATGTGGAGTTGAGGTAACTCAAAGTAAAGTACGTCGTGAACGTATGGGACATATTGAGCTTGCTGCTCCATGTTCACACATCTGGTTCTTTAAAGGTGTTCCTTCAAAAATGGGTCTTGTTCTAGATATGTCTCCAAGAGATCTAGAAGAAGTACTATATTTCGTAAGTTATGTAGTAATTGATCCAGGATCAGCACCTTTAGAGAAAAAACAAACTCTATCTGATAAAGAATATAGAGCTTTCTATGAAAAATACGGAAACAGCTTTAAAGTAGGTATGGGTGCTGAAGCAATCCAAACATTACTTAAAGAAGTAGATGTTAATAAAGAAATAGAAGAACTAAGAAAAGAATTAGAAACTGCAACAGGACAAAAAAGAATTCGTCTTGTTAAAAGACTTGATTGTTTAGTTGCATTTAGTGAATCAAATAACAGACCTGAGTGGATGGTACTAGATGTACTTCCAGTTATTCCACCAGATTTAAGACCTATGATTCAACTTGATGGTGGTAGATTTGCTACATCTGATTTAAATGACTTATATAGAAGAATTATTAACAGAAATAATCGTCTTAAAAAATTACTTGAATTAGGTGCTCCATCAATTATCGTTCAAAACGAAAAACGTATGCTTCAAGAAGCAGTTGACTCATTATTCGATAATGGTCGTCGTGGAAGAAGTATTACAGCTGCTGGTAACAGACCACTTAAATCATTATCTAGTATGTTAAAAGGTAAACAAGGACGTTTCCGTCAAAACTTATTAGGTAAACGTGTTGACTATTCTGGTCGTTCAGTTATCGTTGTTGGACCAAACCTTAAAATGTATCAATGTGGTATTCCAAAAGAAATGGCCCTAGAGTTATTTAAACCACATGTTATTCATGGACTAGTTGAAAGAGATTTAGCTCATAACATTAAAGGTGCTAAAAAATTAATCGATTCAAGAGATGAATGTGTATGGGATGTAGTTGAAGATGTAATTACAGAACATCCAGTAATGCTAAACCGTGCACCAACTCTACATAGACTTGGTATACAAGCATTCGAACCAAAACTTGTTGGTGGAAAAGCTATTAGATTACACCCATTAGTTTGTACAGCGTTTAACGCGGACTTCGATGGTGACCAAATGGCTGTTCACGTACCTCTTTCTGAAGAGGCTAAAGCAGAAGCAAGATTACTAATGCTTGGTGCTAACAACATTCTATCTCCAAAAGATGGAAAACCAATCGTTACACCTTCACAAGATATGGTTTTAGGTAACTACTATCTATCTATTGAAAAAGCTGGTGAAGAAAACGAAGGTAAAGTTTATAAAAATCCTAACGATGTTTTAATGGCATATGAAAGAAGAGAAATTACGCTTCATACAAGAATTGCTCTTCCAACAAATTCATTCAAACATAAAATCTTTATGGATGAACAAAAAGATAAATACTTAGTAACAACTGCTGGTAAATTAATCTTTAATGAAATTTTACCTGATTCATTCCCATACTTAAATGAAGGTACTAAAGAAAATATTGAAGGATTTACTCCTGATAAATATATTTTAGATATGGGTACTAACATTCCAGAAGCTATTAGTAAGATGGAAATTGTTAAACCATTTGCTAAAAAAACTTTCGGACAAATTATTGCTCAAGTATTCAAAAGATACAAAACTACAGAAACTTCTCAAATGCTTGATAAATTAAAAGATTTAGGTTTCAAATACTCAACAATAGCAGGTATTACTGTATCAGCTGCCGATGTTATCACAACTGATAAGAAACATGCTATAGCAGAAAAAGCTCAAGAAACTGTTGATAAAATTAACAAACAATATCAAAGAGGTTTAATTAATGACGAAGAACGTCATGAAGCTGTCTGTGATGTATGGAACAAAGCATCAGATGAAGTTGCAGATGACTTAAAGAGAATTTCTGAAGAAAATCCAGATAATCCAATCTTCATGATGATGAACTCTGGAGCTCGTGGTAGTTTAGGTAACTTCAGACAACTTGCTGGTATGCGTGGTCTTATGGCTAAACCAAATGGTGAATCTGTTGAAATCCCAATCCTATCAAACTTCTTCGAAGGATTACACGTATCTGAATTCTTCTTATCTACACACGGATCTAGAAAAGGAGATGCCGATACCGCTTTAAAAACTGCAGACTCTGGTTACTTAACACGTCGTTTAGTAGACGTTGCACAAGATATTCTTGTTAAAGAAGAAGATTGTGGATGCACTAAAGGTGTTGTTGTAACAGATATTATAAATGATAAAGATGGTTCTCTAATCGAAGGATTAGATGAAAGAATCTTAGGTAGATATTCTGCTCAAAAGATTATTAATCCTGAAACTAAAGAATTAATCTTAGATAAAAATGAAATGATTACTGAAAATATCGTTTCTAAAATCAAAAAAGCTGGAATTAAAGCTGTTGAAATTAGAAGTGTATTAACATGTCGTACAATTAATGGTGTATGTCAAAAATGTTACGGACGTAACCTTGCAACAGGTAACCTTGTTGAAACAGGAGAAGCAGTTGGTGTTATGGCTGCACAATCAATTGGTGAACCTGGTACACAATTAACAATGCGTACATTCCACTCAGGTGGTGTTGCCCATGGTGGTGATGCGGATATTACTCAAGGTCTTCCAAGAGTTGAAGAATTATTCGAAGCACGTATACCAAAAGGTAAAGCTACTATTGCAGAAATTACTGGTAAAGTTATTTCAATTGAAGAGTCTAATGGTAAACATAAGATTATGATTGAAAATGAAGCTGGTGTTACTGAACAAACTACACTTTACAACCAAAAAGTTATTGTTAACGTTGGTGATGAAGTAGTAGCTGGTCAAAAACTTACTCAAGGTGTTATTTCACCAAAAGAATTACTAGCTGTAACTGACCCACTTACTGCACAAGAATATATAATTAAAGAAATTCAATCTGTATATAAATTACAAGGTGTTGATATCTCAGATAAACACGTTGAAATTCTTGCTAAGAGAATGATCAACAAAATTAAAATTGTTGATGGTGGAGATAGTGAATTCGTTGAAGGCTTAACTGTATCATTAAGAGAATTTGCTGATGGTAATAAACCAGTAATCTTAAATGGTGGTGTTCCTGCAACAGGTAGACCAATTATGCTTGGTATCACTAAATCTGCTCTTGAAACTGATTCATTCTTATCAGCTGCATCATTCCAAGAAACTACTAGAGTTTTAACAGATGCTGCTATTAGAGGAAAAGTTGACTACCTACAAGGATTAAAAGAAAATGTTATCATTGGTAAATTAATCCCAGCAGGTACTGGTGCAAGACAATATGCTGACATCGACTTAATTCTTGAAAAAGAATTCTTAGATGATGAACCAAGTGAAAAACTTGAAGAAAAATTAATGGGTGATGATTCAATCGCTGATGAAGAATCATCAGTAGAAGCTGAACCTGTTGAAGCATAATAATAAAAGTACTTAACTTTTTGTTAAGTACTTTTTTTATGTAAAGTAAATTAAAATATAGTCATAACTACTTAAATATAAATATTTTATATGTTATTCTATAAGTATAATAATAGGAAAGTAGGTATATATATTATGGCAACTGCAAAGAAAGCTACAACAAAGAAGCCAGCTGCTAAAAAAACTACAACTAAAAAAGTTACTCCTAAAAAAAGTGCATTATCAGTTGAAGATAAAAAAACTATCTGGGGTATTGTAACTGCAATAGTAGTTGGTTTACTTGTATTTGGTTTTTATTACCTTGCATAAAAATAATAGTTTACAAACTATTATTTTTTTTGTTGATTAATATAAATTTTATAAATATAATATTTATTGTGTAAGGGAGTTATGAAGTATGAAAAACTGTGAAGACAAAAAATGTAATTGTGAATGCTCATGTAATTGTGGTTGTAATAAACTATTAGTATTAATTATTGTTTTACTGGTAGGAGCATTTTTATTTTACTTTTTATATAAAGAAGAAATAATTTTTAAAGACAGTTATAAAGAAGCTAATAATAATGCTTATAACTACAAAAAAATAGAAAAGAAAATAAAAAACAGTAAGTCAAATGAAATAATTGCATGTACATGCTATGATGATTTTGATTCTGACTGTAAATCTTATAATGTATCTAAAAAAGATATGTTAAAAATTGTAGATAAAATTAAATCTACTGATGAAGCAACATTACTTCCAACATCAACATTTTGTAGTACATATAGCTTTGAATCTATTGATAAAGATGGCGATACTATAATTTCAGGTTTCGTTGGTGATAATCAAAAAAGTATTTTAACTGGATGTGAAGAAAAAGGTTACGCTTTTGATTTTAATGAAAAAATTGATAAATTCTTTGCTGAATTAATTGATGGAAAAAAATCTAAACCATATGAAATTGAAATAACTGAAAAGAAACCTATCTTATATTTATATCCTAAAAAAGAAACTAAGGTAAAAGTTACTTTTGCTAAACCAAAAAAATTAACAACTACATACCCTAAGTATAATGATGGATGGAAAGTTACTGCAAAACCTAACGGTGACTTAACAGATGAAAATAAAAACTATTATTATGGATTATACTGGGAAGAAAAATCTAGTAATAATATAGATTTTAAAAAGGGTTATTACGTAACTAAAGACGAAGCACTTACATTCTTAGAAGATAAATTAAAATATATTGGTTTAACTGATAGAGAAAGAAATGAATTTATTATTTATTGGTTACCAGTACTTGAAAAGAATAAAAAATCAGTAGTATATTTTGAACTTACTGAAGAACGTCAAAAGAAAAATGAACTTATTATTGAACCTAAACCAGATTCACTACTAAGACTTTCAATTCACATTAAGAAAGTGGATAAAAAACCAAAGAACTTAGAAAAACAAAAACTATCTAATTTTAAAAGAAAAGGTTTTGTAGCAGTTGAATGGGGAGGAAAAATTCATAAATAAAAATGGAAGTATTGATTTCCATTTTTTTATTTATAATAGTATAATATAACAAACATAGCTATAAAAAAGGACTTGATTATATGAATAAACATAAAGAAATAAAAATTGCCAGTATCTTCGGTATTATTGGTAATATTTTTTTACTTATTATAAAAGGCACAATTGGTTTTATATGTCATAGTGAATCAATGATAGCAGATACTTTTAATAGTGCTGGTGATATATTCACATCACTTATGACATTTATAGGAAATAAAATATCTAGTAAACCATCTGATGAAGATCATAATTTAGGACATGGTAAAGCTGAGTATATTTTCTCACTTATTATTAGTGTCGTTATGATTTTATCAAGTATCTTACTTATTAAAAATTCTATAGTATCTATTACTAATAATGATAAAGCAACATTTTCTATATGGCTTATTATTGTATGTTCTATAACAATATTAGTAAAATTTGCTTTATTTATATATACCAATATTTTATATAAAAAATATAAT
>JAILQR010000113.1 GCA_024698845.1 Bacilli bacterium
TTAGAAGTAGTAACTTCTTTTTTTGTTTTTTTAGTTTTCTTTTCAAAAATATGATTTGCCTGTAGCATAAAATTGTATTTCTCTTGATTTTCAACTTTTGTATCAGTATTAATTATGACTATTAAGAAAATAGATAGTATAGTCATAAATATACGAGATACTTTAAAAAAATATTTTTTCATAACCCCATACCCCTTGAATTGGTGTCATATTATATCAGAAAGTATTAAAAATGTCAAGTATTTATACAAAGCCATATTTTGCTTTAATTTTTTAACAAAAAAAATCCCTTTTGGGGATTTTATATATTCATGGAGCAAGTGAGGAGAATCGAACTCCCATCTCAACCTTGGCAAGGTCGCATATTAACCATTATACTACACCTGCATTGCATATGTATAATATCAAAAAAATCTGTCATTTGCAAGTTTATTTTACATAGATATCATGATATAATTATATATGCAAATGAGGTAGATTTATGAAGGAAAAATTTGTAAATATATTTTCTTCAATTAGAAGAAAAATTGTTAATTATTTCTTAACAAATAAATTATTTATAACTTACGTTATTTTAGGCTTTATTGGAACAGTAGTTGCAAGAGGTTTTTCATTTGGACATACTATATTTTTAAAAGCCCAAGCTACTGATCTTGCACTTATTTTATTACTAGGTTCTTTATGTTATTTTATGAAGCCTAAGAATAGATATAAATATTTATTATTTTGGTTAATTGTATTTGCTGGTATTGAAACGATAAACGTTATATATTATAAATTCTTTACAAGTTTTGCATCATTTAGTGAATTTGCAACTCTTGGACAAACTGAAACAGTTGTTGGTTCAATATTTGAAAAGTTAAGAGTTATTAATTTCGTTTATGTATTATCTCCGATTATATTTGTTCTAATACATAAGAAAATTGCAAAATCTGCATATTATACTTTTATTGAAAAAATTAATAAGTCAAAAAGATGTTTCTTAACATCAATTATTGTTGCACTTCTTTGTTTAGGATATTCTTTTGGCACTGCTACTAAAACTGATTACTCAAGACTTGCTAAACAATGGAATAGAGTTTATATAGCTGATAGATTTGGTTTTGTGCTATATCAATTTAATGATTTAGTTCAAACATTAACTCCAAAGTTTAGTAGTTTATTCGGATATGATGATGCTGCCAAACAATTTAATGAATTTTTTACAAAAGAAGAAATTGAATCATATTCACAAAAGAACGAATATACAGATATATTTAAAGGTAAAAATATCATATTTGTTCACATGGAAAGTATTCAAGATTTCTTAATGGATTTTGAATTTAATGGAGAAGAAATATTACCAACAGTTAATAGACTAGCTAAAGAAGGTATGTTCTTCGAAAACTTCTATCCACAAATAAGTACTGGTACTTCATCAGATACTGAGTTCACATTACTTTCAAGTTTACTTCCAGCTGCAAGTGGTACAGTGTTTGTAAGTTACTATAATAGAGATTATAATACTGTTCCTAAATACTTTAGTGAGCTAGGATATTCAACATTTAGTATGCATGGTAACCACGCATCTATGTGGAATAGAGCAAAAGTACATCCAAGACTTGGATATCAAAAAATGTATTTTGAAGAAACATTTGAATATACTGAAGATGATGTTATTAACTTAGGTATTAACGATTCTTTATTCTTTAAAGAAGCAATGCCTATTTTAGAAAAAATTGAACAAGAAGAATCACCATATATGGGAACAGTTATTACATTATCTAACCATTCACCATTTATCTATACGGATAAATATGCACCACTAGATTTATCAACAACATTTGTTAACTCTAAAGGTAATAAAGTAACAACTGATTACCTATCAGATACACCTGCTGGTAATTATTTAACTAGTGCGCATAGTGCTGATTTAGCTTTAGGTGAATTTATAGATTATGTAAATGAATCTGATTACTTTAACGATACAATCTTCGTATTCTATGGCGATCATGATGCTAGATTATCTAGAAATGAAATGAATTACTTATATAACTATAATCCTGAAAATGGTGAGTTATTAAGTGAGAAAGATCCTAACTATACTGATTATGATAATTTTGATCATGAACTTAACAAAAAGACTCCTTTAATTATTTGGAGTAAAGATAAAGAAGTTAGAAATAAACTTAATAAAAAGATTAGTTATGTAACAGGTATGTATGATGTTATGCCTACTATTGGTAATATGTTTGGATTTAAAAATCCATTTGCTATGGGTCATGATATATTCAATATTAAAAATGATAATATTGTTATATTCCCTAATGGTAATTTCTTAACTAATAAGATTTATTATAGCAATGCATCAGGTAAGTATAAAACACTTAAAAATAATGCAGTACTAGATGAAAACTATGTTAAAGAAAGAGTAGATTATACTGAAACTAGACTTGATGTAAGTAATAATATTATTGTTCATAACTTAATTAAAAATGAAGGTAGCAAAGTATTAAAAAGAATAAGTGAAGAGGGGCAAAATTAATGGGTAAAGGATATAGAACAGGATTTTTAGTTATATTATTCTTAATACTAGTTATTATGGGTACATATTATGCTTCAAATCATTTCTTTAATCATAAAAAGAAAGATAGCTTTTCTGTAGTTGTCGACAAAATTAATGATTATGGATATACTCTTGATGAAAGAGATTCCAAAGTAATGAGAAAGACTTTTAAAGAACTTAAAAAAGTTCTTAAAAAGGATAAAGTGGATGATAAGGAATATGCTAATTTATTAGCAGAACTTTATATAATTGATTTATATGATATAAATAACAAAGTTAATAAATATGATGTTCCTTGTCTTGAATATATTTATCCAAATGAAGTTGATAAATTCAAATCTATGATTAAAGATGATTTTTATAGTAGACTTGAAGATAATTCTGATAAGGATAGAAAACAAGAACTTCCTACTGTAAAAAGTATTAGTGTCACTTCAACTGAAGAAGATACTATTAAGGTAGGAGAAGAAGAAAAAAATGGGTATGTTGTACTAGTAGAATGGACTTACGATAAAGATCTAGGTTTTGATAATAAAGCTAAGGTTAGTTTAGTTAAAGATGATACTAAATTATACGTTGTTAAACATACACCAATTATGGATTGATTTTTAGTAAAAAACATATATAATATTAATTCGAGGTGAAGGCAATGGGAAAATTTGATATGATTGACTGGATTTTTATATCATTAATATCTTTTTATCTAGTTGTTTTCACTGTGATCTTTGTTTTATTAATCTTAAAATATCGAGGCATTCGAGGTTTATTTAGATACTTACTTACTCAAGATGATAGTTTAGAAAATAAAGTAACTATTGAAGAATATGTTAATAAAATGAAAACCTTAGATAGCGAAGTTAATAAAAATGATATCAAAGAAAATGAAAAACTAATAAAACTTAAACATAAGGAAGAGAAGAAGAAGTTAAAAATTATGAAGAAAGAACAAAAACAAGAAGCTAAATTAATTAAAAGAGATGAAAAACTTGCTCTTAAAACAACATCAGAAAGTAAAGAAAACAAATTTACAAGTATTATTAATAAAGTTAAAAATTATATTTTAAAATTATTTAAGAAAGAAATTAAAAATGAAGTAGTTCAAGAAGTTGTTAAAGAAGTTGAAAAAGAGGCAAAACCTAAAACTGCTACAACTAAGAAAAAAACATCAGCTACTACTAAGAAAATTACAACAACAAGAAAAACAACTACTGCTAAAAAAACAACTTCTACAGCTAAAAAGAGACCAGCTGCTAAGAAAACTGCTCCAAAGAAGTCTACAACAGCATCTACTACAAAAAAGAAGAGTACAACAACAAAGAAGAAAACAACAAATTCAAATACTACAAAAAAAACAAGTTCAAAGAAATAATTTGAACTTGTTTTTTTATTTGTTAATATAAACTGTTAAATTAGATATAGCAGATAATCTTGTTTGGCTTTGTACGCTTTGTCCTGATACATATCCAGGAAGTACATTTGAATCATATCTACTATTTGTATGATCTACATATTCATATTTAACATCAATGTTTTTATCTTCAGACCAGTTGACTACATCACTGACTGAATAGTTTTTAAAGTTAGGTAATGTCTCTATTGTATTACCACCAGTTATGCCTTTACCGATAATTTTTTCTTCATATTCCATGTTGATGTCATAACTAAATGATTTGTTCATTGTTGCTTTTTTCTTACCTAGATTAATTTTCATTTCATTTTTGATAGCTTCTAAAGAAGCTGGATAATATCCAATACATGATATATAACCATAACTTGTATATATTGGAAGATCATAATATTCCATATATGTTTTTTGAATTGTTACAATATCTTCACCATTAAGTGAATTTAGAAGCATTTGTTTAATAGTATCATAGAATGATAACATTTGATCTGTTTCAATATTAGTAGCAATGTTATCTGAAATAGATCCAAGTATTTCTTTAAAATCGCTAAATGATATTTTCTTAATCATTTTCTTAGCAATAGCTTCAACGATTATTTGTTGATTTTTAGTTCTATCAATATCACCACGAAGTAGTGTATGTCTATGTCTTGCAAGTGCTAGAGCTTGTTCACCATTTAAGTGTTGATATCCAGCTTTAAGACATATTTCATATTTTTTACCTTGTCTTCTTAAACTATCTGATTCACAGAAATCCTTAGGAACTTCTACATCAATTCCTCCAAGTGAATCTACAAGTTTTATTACACCATTAAAGTTGATTTTAATATAGTAATCAATTTTAATATCTGTTAAATTTTCAATTGTATCAATAACACATTTTGTACCGTATGCTGCAGATGAATTGATTTTGTTTTCTGCATTACCACGACAAGCAATTGGTACGTAAGTATCTCTAGGGATACTAAACATTGTTGCATTTAATGTTTTCGGATTAAATGTAATAAGCATTAAAGTATCACCATTAAATGCTGCATTAGCATTAAGTCCATCTTTTTCTGAATCAACGCCCATTATTAATATAGTAAATGGTTCAGTTAAACTCTTTTCAGATTTTAAACTTAAATCTTGATTTTTCATTGTTCTACTTAATTTGTGAATTACTTTGGTATCTTCTTTTAAATTACTATAAGTATCTTCATCTTGGAATATTGTTACATAATTTGATGATACAAATATTGCATCAACATCACCTTCAAATAATGCATTCATCATTGTGTAGTAGTCATTATATGTAACTAATTCATTTTTAAGTTTCTTTTGTTTAATTAATTCTTGTGGAATTATATATCCTTCTATGTCATCTTTATTTTGAATAATTCCGATAGTTGAATCTTTAGTGAATTTTGTGTCTTTTAATTTTATTAAGTTTGTTGTATAAACAATTTCTTCTCTTTCACCAAATTTATCTAAACTATTATATATTTCGTTAATATAGTAAGTTCCAATTGTAAATACCAGTGAGAATAAAACTGCAAATAACATTGAAACCATAAATTTTTGATGTTTTTTTAATATCAAATTCATCAAATTTGATATTAGATAATATATAAAGAATATTCCAAAGAATATTAATATACATATTCTAATGAATGTTTCAATTTTATTAAGTTTTAACACACATATTACAAAAAGTATGTAACTAATAAGGTAGTAAAGAACTGATGTCAGGTACAACGTCAGTTCTACTTTATTGGTTCTTTTTAATTTTTTAAATAGTACCTTCATCATCTTTATCCTTTCGTACTTTATAAATTATAACTTATATTTATATAGATTACAATTGATATTTGGGCTTGACATTTACTTTATACACTTAGTTGCCATAGATAATGATTTATCGTTGAAAAAACGTTATAATAAGGACAAATAGGTAAGGAGGCGCATAGAAATGAATAAGTATTTAAAGATGTTTTCTTTGGCAGCATTTTCATTTTTATCATGCCAAGCAATAGCTCGTGCTTCTTACCTTGGGACTATGACAGGTGATGATGTTAACTTTAGAAATAAACCATCTACATCTAATAGTTCAGTAATAGGAAAATTAAAAAAAGAAACTACTGTTGAAGTAGTATCTTTAGATAAACTATCAGGATCTGGTTGTTCATCTGGTTGGTACAATATTAACTATGATGGAAAAACAGGATATGTATGTTCTTCATATGTATTTATTCCAGGATATGATGTTTATGGTAGACCTTGGACTACACCTAAAAAAGCTATTGTAGGTGGTGCTAAATTTATTGGTCAATCATATATTCATAATAAACAATATACATCATATTTTAAAAAATTTAATGTTGTTGGTAATAGTTTATATACCCATCAATATATGGGTAATGTTAGAGCACCATGGAGTGAGGCTAAAACTAGTTATAATGCTTATAATAAAGCTGGTATTATAAATAGTGCTTTAGTATTTAGTATTCCTATATATGAAAATATGGCAGATACTTATGCACTTCCAGGATCTTCTTTTGATAGTACAGGAATAGATGTAGTTGAAGATTCTGTGTATGAAATGTATCTAGATTCTCAAGGTTTCCCAGAAAGCTATAAAAGAAGATTAAGATATATTCATAAGCAACATCCAAATTGGGTATTTGAAGGAGTTAAAACTAACCTTAATTTTGCTGATGTAATTGAAAATGAATATGATATCTGCGTAATAGATGGAAATACTACTCTATATAGAAATGATGTTAATTATTCAACTGAAAAAGGGTGGTATACAGTTAATAGAGCAACAGTTGCTTATTTCCTAGACCCAAGAAATTTTATCTTTAATCAAGAAAGAATATTACAATTTGAAAAACTATATTATAATGAACTTTATTCTGAAGCTACAGTACAAGCAGTACTTAATGGTACATTTATGAGTGGTACTTCTGCTTTAGATAAACAAACATATGCTTCTATCTTTGTTGAAGCAGGTAGAGTAAATAATGTAAATCCAGTATATCTTGCATCACTATCTAAACAAGAACTTGGAACTAATGGTTCTCAAGCATCTTCTGGTGCAGAATTCACTTATAATGGTAAAGCATATAAGGGTGTATATAACTTCTATAATATAGGAGCTTATGCATCAGAAGCATCACCAGTTCTAGCTGGATTAGTATGGGGTGCTCGTGGATATGATTCATCAGTTCCAGTACAAACTACTGATGAAAATCAAGGTAATACAAGTTCTCAAGTAAATCAAAATACACCATCACCACAAGCAACAGCTACACCTGTAGTAGCTACTACATCTAATGTTAAAAAAGGTGATACTAACGGTGATGGTTCTATAGATCCGGTTGATTTGCTTCGTGTTAAGCAGCATTTATTAGGCAAGATAAAATTAACTGGAAATGATTTAACCGGTGCAGATACTAATAATGATGGTTCTGTTGACCCAGTTGATTTATTAAGAATAAAGCAACATTTACTTGGGAAAATCAATTTAAATTAAAGAGGGTGAGTTTTTTATGAAAAAAACATTTAGTTTGATGATACTAGCCATTGGTTTCTTTGCCTCTATCACAAATGTTTTAGCAGCTCCGTCTGCTACTATTTCAGTCTCTAAATCTCAAATAGAAGTAGGACAAAGTGTAACAGCTACTATTACTGCAAAAAATGTGGCAACATGGCAAATATATAGTTTTAATGGTACAGGAAATACAAATGGTTGCGAGTATAAAAGTGAAAAAGTTGGTTATGACGAAAACGCAAACAATGTAACTAAAACTTTCAAAATAACTTGTACGGCTAACTCTACTGGTACTATAAAGTTTAGTTATAGCGCTTTTTTTGCTGATAACACATATAGTAAAATAACGCCGTCAGATAAAGCTTACGTAACTGTAGTTCCTGCTAGACCTAAATCTACTAATAACTTTTTAAGCGCTTTAGGAGTTGAAGGAGCTTTAATTACTCCTGATTTTGATAAAGATACTTTAGAATATACAGTTACTGTTGAAGCTGGTACAGAAAAAGTTATTATTAATGCTGAAAAAGCTGATGCTAAAGCAAGTATTTCAGGTGCTGGTGAACAAGCTGTAGTTGAAGGTGAAAATAAATTCCCAATTGTTGTAACAGCAGAAAATGGCTCTCAAAGAACGTATACTTTAACTGTTATAGTTAAAGAATTTGATCCTATATATGTTAAAGTTGATGGAACTAAATATACTTTAGTTAGAAAACTTGAAGAATTAAAGAAACCTGAAAATTATGTTGAATCAACTGTAACAATAGATGATAATGTTATTCCTGCACTTGTAAATGAAAAAGCCGTTAAAACTTTAGTTGGTTTAAAAGATGAAGCTGGAAATATATATTTGTTTGAATATAAAGATGGTAAATATGAAAGATATATTGAATTTACATTTAAATCTTTATCTTTAAATATTATTAAAATGGATAAAAAACTTATTCCTAAATATTACAAGGAATACGAAGTTAAATTATTTGATGATACTATTACTGCTTATAAATTAAGTAAAAATAGTAGATATGCAATTGTATATGCTGTAAACCTTGAAACTGGAGATAAAGAATTATATCAAATAGATTTAATTGGAAAAACAGCTCAAGAGTATAATGAAGAGTTAATGGATAAGTTAACAGATACAGAAAAGCAAAACAAGAAAATGATGCTTATTATTTCTGGTATTTTTGGTGGAGTAATGTTAATCGAATTATTTGCTTTAGTATTATCTCGTAAAAAGAAAAATAAAATTCTTGATAAGATTAAAGAAAATGAAATGAATAAAGTTAGAAAAGAAGCTATCAAAGATGCAAAAAAAGATACTTTAGAAGAAAATGAAAATAAAATAGTGGAAAAAGAAACTCCTATTAAAGAAGAATCTTTAAAAGAGGAAAAAGTAAGTAAAGTAAAGAAATCAAAGAAATAATTTGATTTCTTTTTTGTTTA
>JAILQR010000114.1 GCA_024698845.1 Bacilli bacterium
TATGTGCTTTATTTTTTTATATATCTAGTGTATAATGTCTTTAGAATAGAAAAAGGTGATTATGTAAATGAAAGTACTAGTTATTGGACATTCTTCTTGGGATATTTCTTGCCCAGTTGATGAGTATCCTGTTGAAAATACTAAATATAGACTAGATGAAAGTGTAATGTGTGGTGGTGGTCCTGCAGGTAATGCAGCTTTCTTACTTGCTAAGTGGGGAATTGAAACATATTATGCTGGTGTTGTAGGTTCTGATGATTTTGGTACTAAAATCAAAAAAGAGTTTGAACATGTAGGTGTTCATACAGATTATTTAGAAACTAATTATGAAAAACCAACATCACTTTCATTTATTATGATTAATAGAAAAAATGGTAGTCGTACTTTATTTAATATAGCTAATGGTAGACCTAGTATGAAAAAGTCTGAATTTACCTGTGATCCTGATGTAATATTAATTGATGGACATGAGTATAATGCATCTATTTCTGCTATAAATAAATATCCTAATGCTATATCAATTATTGATGCTGGTAGAATAACTTCTGAACTTTTAGAATTATGTAAGAATTGTAAATATATCGTAGCTAGTAAAGGGTTTGCTGAAACAGTTACTAAAATGAAGATAGATTTTGCAAATCCAGGATCTTTAGTTCAAGTATATACTGCTTTAAAAAATAGATATAATCATGCTGAAATAGTTGTTACTTTAGAAGATAGAGGAGCACTATATGCGGTTAATAACGAAATTAAAATAATGCCAGGACTAAAGGTTGATGCAGTTGATACAACTGGTGCTGGAGATATCTTCCATGGAGCATTTACATATGCTATTGCTAAAGGATTTGATATTGAAAAAGCTGTAAGATATTCAAATATTACTGCTGGGCTTTCTGTAGGAAAGCTTGGAGCAAGAATGTCTATTCCAACTTTAGTTGAAGTAAACAATTACTATAATGAAAAATTCCCAAATCAAGCTACACCAAATCAACAAGTTAATCCAAATGCAGCACAAGTTACACCTCAAGTACAAATAAATCAACAAGTTACACCAGCTGCTCCAGTAGCACCACAACCTCAAGTTATTCAAACACCTGTTGCTCCAGTTATTCCTGAAGTACCAGTTCAACCAGTACAACAAGTACAAGTTGAAACTCCGATTAATAATGTAACTCCAGTTGTACCTGATGCTACTCCAACTGCTAATGATTTTAGTGTTGGTATTCCAGCTGTTGGAGAAACAAGTTCTGTTAATGCGCAAGCTACTCCTCAAGCTACAATGAGCTATGCTGAAGCAATGCAAAATTTAAATAATAATCAAGATAATAATATAAATGGCTAGTGATATACTAACTAGTAAATCACCTAGACTTGATGTACATGGGGAAACATATGATAGTGTTTCCCTTTATGTTACTCAATTTATAGATGATAACTATAAACTTAGAAATAAATATATAGCTATAGTTCATGGAAAAGGAGAAGGTATCCTTAAAAAAAGAGTACATGAATTATTAAAAATAAATAAGAAAGTAGAAGATTATTATTTAAATAACTGGAATATAGGGGAAACAATTATTGTGTTAAACGTTGACAAATGTTCGAACAAATGATATTTTATATTACACAAATGAAAAGGGTATATATTAACAAGTGGGGGTTTTAATATGCCAAGTTATAAAACGCATTCAATTCATGGTGAATTGGTATTTAACGATATGGAAAAACGTATAGATTTAGATTTGGAAGATTTAAAAAGTTTTGCTATGGGTCCAGACACATTAATCAACTCTGACTTCAAAACGTTTAAACTTGCTCATAGATATAGAGTTAAAGATTACTATATTCTTCTTTTAAAACTGATTAAAGATAAAAAACTTTTAGACAATAAAGAAGTAATGGCTTTTTTGTATGGTCAATTAGATCACTTTGTTTTAGATGCTATTACGCATCCACTTATTTGTTATATGACTGAGGGAGAAACTCCTAAATATTCTACAAAACCGCATGGTCTTTGTGAAATGTGGATTGATGATTATATTATGCAGCTTTATGATGCAACCGAAAAATTTTACTATAATAAAAATAAAATAGGAGCTAGTGTAAAAGAATTAATTACCGAATTAAATGGCAAAATATATGGTTCAGAGAATGCTGGTGAATCATATGAAAAGGGTATGAAAACATTAAATATATTTGATTCATTTATAAGAGGTAATTTAATATTAATTACACCTTTGGCTACAAAACTAGCCAAAGTTGGTCCAATTGCTTTTAGTAAAGATACAACAAGGATTTTACCATATATTAATTCAGAAAGAGATATTTGGTTTGATCCAGAAACTTTAGAGCAACATACAGAGTCATTTATGGATTTATTCTATAAAGCACAAAATGTTGCTTTAGAGACAATAGATGATGTTAATAAGCATTTATATGATGGTAAACCGCTTACAAATCCACTTATTCTAAATAATACTTCATATAACACTGGTATTAACTGTGAATTAGGTCAACATTTTGCAAGAATAAGAAATTAGGAAAAAAATCGCAAAAAATGTTGACATTTGTTCGAAAAAATGATATTATTAAATCACATAAGAAAGGTATATGGCATCAAAGGCAATAAATTTACTTAATCTTTTGAGTAATTAGGGGGGTATTAATTATGAAAGGTTATGTTTTAGATTATATTAATGAAAATGAGTATAAAAAGTTAGAAAGAGCTTTAAAAAAATACAACATGCTTGCATTTAAAAAACTTACATTCGACTTTTACCATTCATTAAAAAATGGTGAATTCTTAGGTGAAAAAGTTTCAACTAACAAAAAAGATAATACAGAAACATATGAACTTAAATTACCAAGTGATAAGATGTTCGCTCAAATATATGGTGATATTAAAGTAAAATATATTGTTTATAAAAAAGATAAAGTAGTAATGCTTGATACCATTACTCCAACAGAAATTTTACTTGAAGGTCATAGATCAGAACTTACAACTTATAAAGGTATTATGATATCTAAGAATAATGCATCAAAAGAAATGTTTAAAATTGATTTACTTAACATGTTACAAGGAGGTAAGTAATACTTACCTTTTTTGTATATAGGGGGACTAATAATTATGAATAATGGTTCAATGAAAAGATTATCAGATAAATTTAATGAAGAAGTAAATAATAAAACTGAAAGAAAATCATCTGTAGATCCTACTATAGAGAATACTTTTACAGGTTTACTTAAATCTTCAATTAAAAAAAGTGAAGAGTTTTCTAAAAAACACTCCGATATAAAAGAAGATAAAGATGCATCATATGAAAAAGAATTTATGGATAATCTGCAAGAAAGTCATAAAGAATTGTTTGAAGAAATGCTTAAAGAAGAATTTGGCTTTATATATTATCCTGGTCTTAGATCTCATGATGGTAAATATTTTACAGAACTTCAAAGAGATTTATATAATTTAAGATATTATGATACTAAATCTGATTTTCTAGATTCAATATATAATGAAGAAACTGAAATCTCACTTAGTGAATTAATAAATGGTGTAAAAAGCCGAGTTAGAAGTATATTAAGCAAGAAACAAAAATAATAAAAAAGCATATATTTAAATAAATATATGTTTTTTTTAAAAATAATTGCAACAAGATAAATTTTATGCTATTATTAAATAGCAATTGGACCTCTAGCTCAGTTGGTTAGAGCATCCGGCTCATAACCGGGCGGTCGTAGGTTCGAGTCCTACGAGGTCCACCATTTATATATGCAGGTATGGCGAAATTGGTAGACGCACTAGACTTAGGATCTAGCGGAGCGATCCATATGGGTTCAAGTCCCTTTACCTGCACCATAATGTTAAGAAAACTTGGATAAGTTAATATTCAAGTTTTTTTATGCTATTTTTCAATTATGTGTTATAATTAGTTTTAGTAAGGAGAGTAATGATGAAAAAGAAAATTTTTGTAGCGCTATTATTAATGATTATGTTATTCCCATTTGCAACTAATGCAGCTGAGAAAAAATATTCTACTAAGAATTTAAAACAAACTCTAAAAGAAGAAGAAATTGATTATAAATTTAAATCTTATAAAGAAACTGATGATCAAGTAGTAATCTATATGTTTAGAGGTAAAGGATGCGGATACTGCCGTGCATTCTTAGAATTTTTAAATAGTATTACTGATGAATACGGAAAGAAATTCAAATTAGTATCATATGAAGTTTGGTATGATGAAACTAATAGAGAATTAATGCAAGAAGTTGGAACATTCTTAAATAATCCTGCACAAGGAGTTCCATATATTGTAATTGGTGATAAAGTATTTGCTGGTTATAGTTCTCAATATGATGATCAAATTAAAGCTCAAATTAATTCATTATATAAAACTAAAAAAAGTAAAAGATATGATGTAATGAAAGAAATGAAAAAAGATTCAACAGAATCTGACGGATCTTTTAATGTATCACTTCTTTGGATGATTGTATCTATTGCTGTAGTTACTATAGTTGGTACTTGTGCATCAATTTTTGTAACTACTAAAAAAATTAATAATGCTACTGATAAAATTTTAGCTGAAGTTAAAAAAACAAATAAACCTGCTAAAGCTAAAAAGTAATAAATTAAAAAGTGCCTTAATATAAGGTACTTTTTAATTGCTTTTTTATTTCTTTGTTGTATAATATTAATTACTTTTGGAGGTTTTTATGACAACATATAGAAACAAGAAATTTTATAACGATATAATTGATATTAAAAAAAGATATAATGAAACTGGAGAAATTAATAAAGTAGATGCTATGAACGCAATTATTAGATTTATTGATGCTTATTATCCAGATGGTAAAAATTGTAACATGGATATAATTTTAGGAAAACTTTATGATGCAATTTATAGTCCAAGAAATATAATTATATATAACCATGAATATGGAACAAGATTTGCTGAAGATTCAGTTTCAATTTTAATTGAAAATGCTAAAACATTTGATGTAGTAACAAGAATTACATTCCAATATATTGAATCTGAATTTAGTATTGACTGCGCTGTTATTGATAATAGAAGATTAACTAATGGTAAAATATTAATTAATAA
The DNA here is from genome assembly GCA_024698845.1 of Bacilli bacterium. Lineage (GTDB taxonomy): Bacteria > Bacillota_I > Bacilli_A > RF39 > UBA660 > RUG13160. The sequence goes on from JAILQR010000114.1 coordinate 5,100, forward strand.
TTATTACTTTAATGATTCAGATATAGTTATTCATTCATTCTTTAGAAAACCAAATGATGATGAATACTTTAAAGGTTATGTAAGAACAATAGCATTTGATGAAGATGGAAATGCTTATAGAGAAATTTTTGAAGGCCCTAATATGTTGCTTGGATTTGAAAATGAAAAAGACAGAAATGATTTCTTAGAATTTGCTGATGTCCCAGTTGCTATTATGAAAAGTTTATATCCTGAAAATTATTATGATGATTATAATAAAGTATATCCAAAAACTAGAGGAAGAAAATAATCGTAAAAATAAAGTAAAATTTTCGTATAAAAGCGAAAATTTTTTTATGTTTTAATATATAATTATAATGAGGATACTTTATAAATTGGAGGATTTATAAACATGTTTAGTTATGATGGTATAAAGATAAATTATGAATATATAAATAATAAAAGTAAAAACACTTTAGTATTTTTACATGGATGGGGTCAAAACGTTGAAATGATGAAACCTATAGCTGATCCATTTAATAAAACTTGTAATATTTTAATCGTAGATTTACCAGGTCATGGTAAAAGTGAAGAACCAAAAAAAGTCTTTTCTCTTTATGATTTTGCTGATATGGTTCATGAACTTGTTTTACAGTTAAAAATTAAGAATCCTGTTTTAATTGGTCATTCTTTTGGTGGTAAGATTTCAATGATCTATGCTAGTAAATATGATGTTAAAAAATTAATATTATTATCTAGTCCTTATAAAGTAGAAATTAAAAAACAACCACTTAAAGTAAAACTTATGAAAAAACTTGCTAAAGTTCCTGGCTTTAAGGGATTAGCAAATTACTTTAAGAAGAAAATGGGATCTACAGATTATCGTAATGCATCTCCTATGATGAGAGATATATTAGTTGCTCATGTTAATACGGATATTACAGAAGATGTTAAAAAAATATCTGTTCCAACAATTATTATATGGGGAACAAATGATTTAACTGTATCTATAGATAATGCTTATGAAATTGAGAAATTAATTAAGGATAGTGCTGTTATACCTTATGAAGGGTTATCACACTTTGCTTATTTAGAAAATAAAAATCAAACAATAAGTATTATTGATTCATTTATTAAATAGGAGGTAGTAATATGCTTTATGTGTATTTAGGGATAATATACTTTATGTATTTTCTTGTAAAATCTGTAAAAACATTACAGTTTTTACAGCAAAATAGATATAACAGAGGTGGAAAGTATAATTTATATATTAATAGCCATTTAAAACAAACATATATAAATCCAG
>JAILQR010000115.1 GCA_024698845.1 Bacilli bacterium
TCAATTCTAATTCTAGAAGTTGAGAATGATTTTAATACAATATTCATTTCATCAAAGAATTTTATTTCTTTTTGAACACTTCTAGCTAAATGTTTAGCTTGGAAAATATTTTCAAGTTCCCAATAATTATATTGGAATAAAAATCTTACATCAAGATTTACTACTTCATTATTTGAATCTCTCATACTACAAGCGAAATCATCAAACCATGCATCTAAGTAACTTTCAAAATTTTCTTCACTATCATATAATGATTTAGCAATATCGATCTTTTCTTGTGTAGTCCAATTAGGATTTCTTAAGATTTCATATCTTACATCATACTCGCTTAATGATTTAAAAGGAATATCATTAGTTAGCATAACTTCTTCGATATGTTTAGTAGCCATTTTAACTACTTTATTTTTTTGAAAATCAGTTAATTCAATCTTATGATCATTTAAAAGTTTTTCAATAAATGTCATTTGTCCACAGTAACTTGAAAAAGCTATTTCTTTTTCTTTTAAAATTACTCCAGCTAACTTTTTGTAAGCTTCTAAAGCCTTACCTTGAGTTTTAGTAATGTCATCTGATAAATTAAGCATCATATCACAAAGATAAGGATTTCTTAGAGTTTTTTCTCCAGTTTCCTCATCAATAATTACATCACTTGCATCACTTAAAATAGAACCCTTAATAATCTTTTCCCAACTATCTTCAAAGTCTTTTGAAGATGCTGAAAACATTCCTTTAGCAATATTGCTATCTGATACTTTTTCCATAATTATATAAACCCTCCAAAGTAAAAAAGTGTAGTTTCATTATAACACTGTTATTTTCATTTACAAACAATTTTTATAAAATATGTTATAATTTTTAAGAAAGATAGGAACATAAAATGAAAAAAACAGTATTTATAATATTATTAACACTTATAATTCCAATGAATGTAAGTGCAAAAAAAGTAAAAGTAAAACTAGACAAATGCATTGATGGTGATACAGTATCTATCATCGATAAAAATAAAAAGGAAATTAAAATTAGATTTCTTGCCGTTGATTCCCCTGAAATAGATAAAGAAGAACCATATTCTAATGAAGCTAAAGAATTTACCTGTAATCTTTTAAAAAATGCCAAAAATATTTATTTAGAAGATGACAAAAAAGCTGATAAGTACGATAAATATGAAAGAAAGTTATCATGGGTATGGGCTGATGATACTTTAGTTCAAATAGAACTTATTAAAAATGGTTATGCAAAAGTTGCATACTTATACGATGATTATAAATATGCAAGTGAATTAAAAAAATATGAAAAAATGGCTATTGATGAAGAAATAAATATCTGGAGTAATAAAGATTCTCAAGAACCTAAAATAGTTAAAAAGAAAACTAAAAAGAAAGAAACTATATTAGACAAACTCAATAAATACTATCACTTATTTGCAGTTCTTCTTGGTATGATACTTGCAATGATTACACACAAAATAAAAAAGAAAAAGTAAAATACTTTTTCTTTTTTTATTTCATTTCACCATCTAAACTAAAACTTTTGGCATCTATTATTTTAACAGGTACTATTTTACCAATTAACTCTTCTCCACCAACAAAGTTTACTAGTTTCATAGTTTCAGTATACCCAAATACTTTAGATGAATCTTTATCGTTAATACCTTCAACTAAAACATCATATGTATTACCTACATATTTTTTATTATTTTTAAGAGAATAATTATTTATAAGTTCATTAAGTTTATATAATCTACATTCCTTTTCTTCAAGTTTAATAGAATCTTCCATTTTAGCTGCTGGAGTTCCTTCTCTTGGAGAATATATAAATGTAAATGCACTATCATATTCACAGTGATTTACTACATCTAGTGTTTCATTATAATCTTCTTCTGTTTCATTAGGGAAACCAACAATAATATCTGTAGTAATAGATACATTATTAATTTTATTTTTGATCTTATCAAATAATGTAATATATTCTTCTTTAGTGTAACGTCTACCCATTAGTTTTAATATTCTATCTGATCCAGATTGAAGTGGTAAATGAATATAATTCATAATATTATCATTTTTAGCTATTACATCAATCATTTCATCAGTAAAATCCCAAGGATGAGATGTAACAAATCTTAATCTTTTAATACCAGTATCAGCTACCTTTTGAAGTAATTCAGCAAACGATAATTCACCTTCAATATCTTTACCATAAGCATTAACATTTTGACCAAGAAGTGTAACTTCTAAATATCCATCTTTTACAAGTTCCTCTACTTCTTTTAAGATATCTTCTGATTTTCTACTTCTTTGTTTTCCTCTAGTATATGGAACAATACAATATGTACAGAACTTATCGCAACCATATTGTATATTAACCCATGCTTTAAATTTAGAATCTCTTTTATACTTAACATTTTCATAAACATTACCTTCACAAGAGATAACTTCTATATTTTGTTTATCTGTTTTATTAATAAGAAGTTTTTCCAAATCGCATATATTATGTGTACCAAATACTAAATCAACGTATGGATGTTTTTCCATAATAGTATTAACAACATTTTCTTCTTGAGCCATACATCCACAAATAGCAATAATCAAATTTGGATTAGTAGAAGTTTTAACATGTTTGCATCTACCTAAAAATCCATATAACTTATCATGAGCATTTTCTCTTATTGCACAAGTATTAAGAATAACAATGTCAGCATCTTCCATTTCTTCAGTCTTAACAAATCCTATATTTTCAAGATGTGCTGATATTTCTTCACTATCATGAACATTCATTTGACATCCATAAGTTCTTATAAAATATTTTTGACCTTTAAATGCATTTTTATCATACTCTTCATTTAAATAAATAAATTCAGTTTTCTTATTTTCTCTCTTTCGATCTTCTTTTATATTTGGTAAGTTCATCTAAATCACCTCATAAACTTTGTTAATTATATCAAAAAACAAACAAAAAAAGAATAAGATTTTTATCTTATTCTTTATTTTAACTAAATTAGATTCTTCTTAATTTAGATTTATTTCTACCTAATAAGTAAGCTCCAGCACCAAGTGCTAAACCTCCACCTATCATTAAATATGGAATGAAAGATCCTGTACCAGGGTTCTTTTGACATTGATTTTTGAATTCTTCTTCAGAAATTACAACGTTATTATCATTGTAATATAGTCCACCTTCTTGACGGCATCCACATTGTTCTTTATAAGTTTCTTCAGAAACTAATGTACCTTCTTTACCGTAGTAATTTCCTTCTTTATCAATGTAGCAAATAGCTTTTTTATCACATTCATCAGCCCATATTGATGCAGCATCATCACCTGTTAGTAAACGTCCATCTTTTCCATGATAGAAACCATCAGTTCCTTCATCAGTTGGTGTTGAACATACGAAACATGCTTTTTGCATTGCTAATTCATTTTCTAGAATTTCACCATTTTTACCATGGTAATTTCCATCATCACCAAGTTCACAATAATAACATTCTTTTAACATTGCTTCTTTAGATTCAACTTCGTTTCCAGTTTTACCATAGAATTTTCCATCTTTAGTTCCACATATTGGGTTACATAATTCATCATATTCTTCTTTACCAGTTAAAACTTGTCCAACAGGTCCACGATATTGAATTGATCCATCAGGTAAATTTCTAATTTGACAAACAAAACATAATTGATTCATTGCAGCTTCACTTGCTACTATTTCACCATCTGGTCCATGATAGTTATTATCACTACCTTTTTCACAACTAAAACATGATTTTAAATATGCAGCTTCAGTAGCAACTTCATTACCATTTATATCATAGTATTTTCCATTTGCAGATTCACAAATATGTTTTTCATCACATAAATTATGATATTCATCTTCACCAGATAACAATTGTCCTTCAGGTCCATAATAATATAATGTTCCATCTTGACCTGTATAAACATCACAAGGGATAGCATCAACAGCACCTAAAGCTAAGTAACAATTTTCTACTGTATCAACAATTTTATAAGATAATGTTGCAACCAGAATTCTATCGCCTACAGAATGAGTAGCAACAAGTGGTCCAGTAGTACTTGTTAAAACAAAATAAGGATTTTCAGCAGCTCTAGCTTTATCAGTAGTTAATGTAAAACCATTAGCAGCTGTAACAGTTACTGAATCTGTAACAACACCATCTCTTCTTTGTATATTAATTCTTACGTAATCACGATTTATTTTTTGATCGTTAGGTGTAATATTAACATATACTGAACAATTTCTAATTCTTGTTACTGAATTAGCATTCGAACATACTATGTCTAAACTGCTTGAATTTTCTCCAGCTGGTCTAATTTTTGATGCTTGAGCAACATTCTTGCAAGCAAATAAAGTAACAAGACATAAAATTAAATAAGTAAAATATTTTTTCATTAAATCTTCTTCCTTCCATATTCCTCTTCTACTATAAATAATTATATAACAAGAAAAATGTATTTTCAACAACAATATTTGTCAAATTTACAATAAAAAAAACACGTAAATTTACGTGTTTATTTAACTGGAATAAGTTTTTCTGTTCCGCCCATATAAGGTTGTAATACTTTAGGTACATTAACAGATCCATCTTCGTTATAATTATTTTCAATTAAAGCTATTAATCCTCTTGGTGTTGCAACAACAGTATTATTTAAAGTATGTGGATAATATGTTCCATCTTCACCTTTAACTCTAATACCAAGTCTTCTAGATTGTGCATCACCAAGTGTAGAACAAGATCCTACTTCAAAATATTTTTGTTGTCTTGGACTCCATGCTTCAATATCACAAGATTTAACTTTTAAATCAGCTAAATCTCCAGAACAACATTCAAGTTGTCTTACAGGAATATCCCAGTTTCTAAATATTTCTACTGTAAGTTTCCACATTTTGTTATACCAATCCATTGATTCTTCTGGTTTACAAATAACAATCATTTCTTGTTTTTCAAATTGGTGAACTCGATATAATCCTCTTTCTTCAAGCCCATGAGCTCCACCTTCTTTTCTAAAACAAGGAGAATAACTTGTCATATTAATTGGAAGTTCTGCTTCTTTTAATAATTGACCTTTAAATTTACCAATCATTGAGTGTTCACTAGTTCCAATTAAATATAAATCTTGGCCTTCAATTTTATACATCATAGCTTCCATTTCAGCAAATGACATAACTCCATTAACAACATCACTTCTAATCATGAATGGTGGAATCGCATAAGTAAATCCATGTTGAATCATGTAATCTCTTGCATAAGCAATCATAGCTTCATGTAGTCTTGCTATATCACCAATTAAATAATAGAAACCTTCTCCTGAAGTTCTTCCAGCAGATTCTTTATCAAGACCATTTAATCTATCAATAATATCAGCATGATATGGTATTTCATATGATGGAACTACAGGTTCTCCAAATTTTTCTACTTCAACATTTTCAGAATCATCATGTCCAACTGGAACAGAAGAATCTATGATATTTGGAATAATCATCATTTTCTTTTTAATTTCTTCTTGAATAGTTGGTAGTTCTTCATCAATTTCAGAAATTCTAGCACTCATTTCTGCAATTTTTTCTTTTGCTTCATCTGCGCCAGCCTTATTACCATCCTTCATTAATATTCCTATTTCTTTACTTAATCTGTTTTTTTCAGCTTTAAGATTATCACCTTCAGTTTGAAGTTCTCTTGCTTTAATATCTAAATCAAACACTTCATCAACTAATGGTAACTTTTCATCTTGGAATTTCTTTTTAATATTCTCTTTAACTAAATCTTTATTTTCTCTTATTAATTTAATATCTATCATTTTTTATTTCTTCCTTTCTCTTTGTTTTCCTCTATCATTTTTCTTAACAGGATTAAAAGATAATACTTCATATCCATGTTTTTCATATACTTTTGCAACATCACTTCTTACAAGTAATATTCCTTCTTCATCTTCTTTATAAGAAGATACTCTTTTAAATTTATAATTGCTTCCATCAAATAATGTATGATCTAAAAGTGCAAACGCATGAACATCTAGTTGATCTAGAAAAATTGCATCAGCAGTAACAACTAAGTTTTTAGTTCCATTTTTAAGTAATTCATATTGATATGCAACAAGTCTCATAACTATTAAATATATTTCATTAATTTCATACATTGGTGCATCCATACTTAAATAATTATGACATCTATCATAAGGTTCAAACTTTGGATTAGCAGGACCACTAAAACCATTTGCAACAACATTAGATGTAACAGTTACATAATCTTCCGATAACTCATCAATCGGAATTACCTTAGTTTCAACCAGATCATCTTTATCTAAGTTTTCGTAAGCCATAATCTTATGCTTACTATATTGGTCATTAAAACTTACAGCATATGCTTTTCCATTATAAGATTTTATAACTCCATATACTCTTGGATCATATCCATCAATCCCTGATAGTCTATGTTCAATAATATCTCCTTCAACCAAATCATCTTTTTCATAATCTTCTTTTCTAGTATTAATAAACGATTCACTTGAACGAACTTTAAATACACTACGAGCTCCAGAATAATCTTTATAGTATCTAAAATTAAAATCTCCTTTTTTAGTCATAACATTAACCTCCTGAAAGCAAAAAAGGATGGCACCTAAGGAGTGCTTTAAAAAGCACGGTACCATCCTTTTAATTAACTTAATTTAAATAACGGTTATTAACCGGGATTTATTAAATCCACTATATGAGTAGATTCATATAATATATTTTATTAACTTACACCAACCGTTAACTCTCTAAAAAACTATACTATATTACTTGTCTCATTTAAAACGCTTTACAAGATAAAATATATCATTATTTATTATAATTTTCAAGATATTTCTTTAAACCTCTATAAGGTAAGAACGCACAGTTTCTTCGATTATTTTGTTTATATATATCACAAAAACAACAAGCTTCTTTTAAAACATCTTCATCATATTTTTTTTGATCAATCATTCTTTCAAAATTAGATATATAATTAATAGCATCTTCAATACTTTTACCAATTACATTTTCTGTAAATATTGAAGAAGATGATTTACTTATAGCACAAGCTTCACCTTCAAATTTTAAATCTTTAATTATATTATCTTCTATCTTTATATAAAAGTTTAAGTTATCAACACATGATTCATTATTAGTATTATACTTTTCATATGATGGATCACTAACTTTTTCATAATTTGATGGATG
>JAILQR010000001.1 GCA_024698845.1 Bacilli bacterium
TATTAAATCTTTATTACTTAAATTAGCTATACTATCTTTAATAAAGTTATCAAGTTCATATTTTTCATAACTTTTTAGTGAACAAAGCATATAAGCTAAAAGAGCAAATAATAATAGTACAATAACGCCAGAATATATTAAAAGTGATTTTTTATATAAAGACATTGGTTTCTTTTCTCTTTTACTCATTACTCTTCACCTCCTACAACAAATGCAGTTGGAATTTTCCATGATGAATTAGAATAATACATTGTTACACTAGTTTTTAAGTATTCACCATTATAGTACATAGATGTTGAAGAACCTCCATCTAAGTTAGCAGCATTAACTGCTCCATAATCACTCATTACTTTAATTAAGTCAGCAGCTGATGCTCCTAAATGAGCTCCGTCTCCACGACCATCTGTAACAAGTAGAAGGATTGTTCCATCTTTTCTTTGACCAATTGCAGTTCTTGGATTTTTACCACTACCAAGACCATTTAATTCTCTTTTTTCTCCGTTAATAATCAATTTAACGAAGTGGTTATTTTTATCTGTATATTCATCTTGGAATGTAACAGCATCTCTTATTTGTTCATCTTTTACTATTTTTTCTACCTCTGATTTGCTTTTTCCAGTTATTTCAATAATTCTAAGTAAGTTATTATAATCTAAACCGATTAAATATAATCCACCATAACTTCCAGTATTGTTATATTGAATTTCTCCTTTACTAACAACAAGACCTATAGGATACCCACCTTTATTTCCTGTTGATACATAAAGTCCACCATTAACTCCACCGATAGCGCCTGATTTTTTAACTAATTTATCAAGTTCTTCTCCATATTCACTCCATGGATATGTAGTTGCTAAGTATACTTTAGAAGGGTCAGATATGATCATCATTTTTCCTCTAAATGAACTACCATTAACTTCTTCTATTTTTACAAGTTCTTCATTTTGTTTTTCTTCAATATTAATTAAACTTGTATCAACTTCTGCTTTCATATCTTTAAGTGAGTTATTTTTTACAATTTCATTTATTTTTTTATCACTTAAGAATATTTTTACAACAAATTTTGCTTGGCCGGTTTCTAGCATAGTTGTTACAAACATATCTCTAGCTTTTGTTGATGGGCCATGACAAAATGTAAATACTATTAATAAAACTGCTAATAGTGCTCCTAGTACTGTAATCCCAATAAATGAGAATATTTTACCTATAATAATTAACGCTTTTTTCATTACTTCAACTCCAATTATAATTATAAATATAATAACAAAAACTCATGATTTATTCAATCATGAGTCAGCTATTTTCTTATTAAATTTTTAGATTTAAACATTAAATCTAAAATAACAAATATCTCCATCTTGCATTATATAATCTTTACCTTCAAGTCTTAACTTTCCAGCTTCTTTTACTTTCTTTTCATCACCTAATGCTTCAAGATCATCAAAGCTCATAACTTCAGCTTTAATAAAACCTTTTTCAAAGTCTGAATGGATGATACCTGCGCATTTTTTAGCATTCATTCCTTTTTTAAATGTCCATGCTCTTACTTCATCAGTACCAGCTGTGAAATATGTTGCAAGTCCAAGTAAATCATAAGTTGCAAATATTAGTTTATCTAAACCACTGTTTGTTATACCCATTTCTTCTAAGAATACTTTTTTATCTTCATCAGGAAGCTCCGCTAATTCACTTTCCATCTTAGCACACATAACAATAACTCCTGAATTTTCTTTAGATGCATATTCTTTTACTATTTCAGTATATTTATTAGAACCGGTAACAGCCGTTTCCTCATCAACATTAGCTGCATAAATAAGTGGTTTTATTGTAATAAAGTTAAATGGTTTTAATAAAAGTAATTCTTCTTCATCAAACTCTATTAATCTAAGTGGTTTATTATCAAGTAAAGCAGTTTGCGCTTTAATTAAAGTGTTAACTTCAAACAAAGCATCTTTATCTTTTGTTGTTTCTGCTTTCTTTTTAATTTTTTCTATTCTAGATTCAATTATTTCTAAATCTGAAAGTATTAATTCAACATTAATAATTTCAATATCTCTAAGTGGATCAGTTTTTCCTTCAACGTGGGTAATATTTTCATCATCAAAGCATCTTACTACTTCAACAATAGCATCAACTTCTCTAATATGTGATAAGAACTTATTTCCAAGTCCTTCACCAGATGATGCTCCTTTCACTAATCCAGCAATATCAGTAAATTCAAATGTAGTGGGCACAGTACTCTTTGGAATATATAAATTTTCTAGAAATTCTAGTCTTGTATCAGGTACTGTAACAATTCCAACGTTTGGATCTATTGTAGCAAATGGGTAATTTGCCGCTAATATGTTCTTTTTAGTTATTGCGTTAAATAATGTTGATTTACCAACATTAGGTAAACCTACTATGCCAGCTTTAAGCGACATATTAAACCTCCTTTATTTATTATAGGATTGGAGTTCCTCCAACACCTATAGGTAATCCTACGATATACCATAAAATTATAATTATTATCAATACTAAACCTGTTAGTAAACTATATGGCATTTGATACTTAATAGATGCAAATAAACCTATAGGTCTACTTTTTTGGTTGTATTTTTCTAGGTAAGCAAGATAAATAACGAAGTATGCGAATAACGGAGTTAAACCAACAGCCATTGATTCACCAAAACGATATATAACTTGAGTAAATTCAGGTGAAATACCCGCATTCATTCCTAGAGGTACTACAATACCACCAAGTATTGACCATTTCAAGATAGAAGATGGCACAAATATTGTTCCGATTGCACTAATAATAAATATGAAGAATATTAATATAAATCCTGAGAAGTTACCACTATTAATGATATTTCCTAAGCTTGCAACAATATATGTTCCAATGTTAGTTTGTTTAAATATACTAACAAAAGTAGCTGCAAAGAATATAAGTACTAATATTTTTCCTGTTCCATCAAGTGAATGTCCTAAGGCATCACTAAAGTCTTTATTATTTTTAATTGTTTTTGCACCAAGTCCGTAGAATAGACCAAGTATTACAAATAACATTGTAATAATAAATACGAATCCATTACTGAAGAACGAATTATAACTAAATAATTTGTCGATATAGAAAGATTGACTATAGTCTAGTAATTTACCAGAAAATGGTAATCCTGGAATAATATTATAAGCAAATATTAATAGATATAAGATACCTGCAACTGATGCAAATATTAATCCACGTCTTTCTAATCTGCCTACTTTAAATTCTTCCTCTTCGTCTTCTTTTACATCAAATTCATATTTAGCTAACTTTTTAGCAGTATAATCTTCTGATATCTTTGTAATTAATAACGCAATTGCTACAATTGCAACACTCATTATATAAATAAATGAGAAGGTTTGAAGAGAATATCCTGGGTCAAGCATTTTAGCACTTAATAACGTATTACTTAATACTGCACTATCAATACTTGTTATAAATACACTAAGACCACTACCACATGTTAATGCAGCAAATGCTGTTACTATACCTATAGCTGGATTTCTTTTACCATACATATATAGTACTCCAGCAAATGGAATCATAACTACATATGATAAATCACCAACTAAACTTAATAATATACATGATAATACTAAAACGAATGTTACTTTTCTTCTTTTAGCTTTTTTAGTTAAAGATGTAATTGCAGTTTTTAAAAAACCACTCTTTTCCATAATACCAAATCCGATAAGTATTATGATTAAACTACTAAGTGGTGTAAAAGATACGAAGTTAAGTACTGTATTTGTAAATATGTACTTAAGACCACTTAAACTAAATAAAGAATTAACTTGAACTGTTGTTGGTGTATATTCAAGAAGATTAGGATCTACTTTATTATATGTTGCTTGTGCACCAATAAACGATAAAATTCCACTAGCAAGAATAGTTAACCCTATTAAGAATAATAGGGTCATAATTGGATGCAGTGTCATTTTTTCGTGAAATTTTCTTCTATTTTTGAACATCTTCACACACTACTTTCTTTAATTTTTTCTCAAATTCCAGACGATCTAGCATAACTTCACGTCCACAATTAACACATTTAATTTTGATATCAACCCCAACACGTGTAATTACCCATAAGTTTGTTTGACAAGCATGTGGTTTTTTCATAATTACAGTGTCATTTAATTTATAGTTATTTTGCATTATGCACCTCTATTTGAGAATATGGTATTTTTACATTATTTTTATCATATTCACTTTTAATAATTGCTAATGCTTTTCTTCTTACCTCAAAACGTTTGTCTTGTGGGCAATGAATTTTTACTAAGTAATTGATTGAACTTGTATCAAGTTCATCAATTCCTACATACTCAGATAAATTATCTGCATCAGTTTCTGCAATTATTCTTTCAACTGCACTATTTAACACTTTAACTACTTTATCTTCTTTTTCTTCATAAGCTGTTGGTACTTTAATCATAACGTTTGCAGATTTTTGACTTAAGTTTTTAACTTTCGCAATATTTCTATTAGCAACGCATAGTGTTTCTCCACCAATGTTTCTAATTTTAGTAGATTTTAAACCAAATTCTACTACTTCACCAGTAAATCCTTCATATTCAATAATATCTCCAATTACAAAGTAATTTTCTAGCATTATTGAAAGTCCACTAATTAAGTCTTTAAGTAAATCTTGAAGAGCAAGACCTATAACAACTCCTGCAACTCCAATACCTGCTACTAAGCTTTTAGTATCCACTCCATAAATATCAAGGACTATAAGAAGTACAGCTATGAAAATTATATATTTAAATATATTTTCTAATAATCTGATAATAGTATTTCTTCTTTTTCTTTCAAAAGATGTCTTTCCTGTTTTAACAAAGCATCTAATAATAATTTTTAATAAATTATAAACAATAATACCTGCAGCTAAAACAAAAGCACTACGGATTAATTCATTTTCTTTCATTAATACAAAAAGTCTATGCATATTAATCACCATCTATTGAAATATTAATAATTTCAAGGATTCTTTCTAAGTCTTTATCAGAATCAAATGGAATTTCAATTTTATTATTTTTTATTTTAACTTTAGTTCCAATTTTTTCACGCATAGCATTTTCAAAAATATTGTATACGCTAGATGTAGTACGATTGATTTTAACTTTCTTTTCGTATCCATTTTCACTTACTAATCTTTCAGTTTCTCTAACGCTGATTCCATCTCTTACAATTTTAGTAGCTAGTGAATCAATTAGTTCACTATCTTCTAATTTACTTAATACTTTAGCGTGTCCCATAGAAAGTTTATTTTCAGTAACTAAACCTTTAGTAAATTCAGGAAGTTTTAGTAAACCTAAAATATTAGTTATGTAACTTCTACTTTTACCAAATTTTTCTGCTACTTCTTCTTGAGTAAAGTTTCTTAGTTTAATGATATTTTCATATGATTGTGCTTCTTCAATTGGATTTAAGTTTTCTCTTTGAATATTTTCGATAAGAGCAATTTCCATCATTTCATTATCATTAAAGTCTTTAACAATTGCTGGAATAGTTTTAAGTCCTGCAATTCTTGCAGCTCTTGTTCTTCTTTCACCAGCGATTAATTCATAGCCTTTAATTGCCTTTTTAACAATGATTGGTTGAATAACACCATATTCAGAAATTGATTTTGCTAATTCATTTAATGCTTCTTCATTAAATACTTTTCTTGGTTGGTATGGGTTAGCTCTTATTTCATCTAGATTAATTTCTACAATATCACCTGTTGTTTGGGCATCATTTACAATTTGATTTTCAAATTTATCAAAATCGATTACTGTATTTGAAAATAATTGTTCAAGTCCTGTTCCAAGTGCTCTCTTCTTATTATTTTCCATCTCTCTCAATCACTTCCTTAGCTAAGTTTTCATAAGCTTGTGTTGCTCTACTATCTGGGTCATATACATTTATTGGTTTGCCATGACTTGGTGCTTCTACTAGTCTTACTAATCTTGGAATAATAGTATTAAATGTTTTATCTTTAAAGTAAGATCTAACTTCCTCAATAACATTTAATCCTATATTTGTTCTTCCATCTAGCATTGTAAGAAGAACACCTTCAATTCTTAAATTAGGATTTAAACTTGATTGAACCATTATGATGGAATTAAGAATTAAACTAACACCATCTAATGCGTAATATTCACATTGTACAGGTATAATAACTGAATCACTTGCAACAAGTGCATTCATTGTTGCTATACCTAGTGCTGGCTGGCAATCAATAATAATATAATCAAAATATTCTCTAACTTGATTAAGTGCAGCTTTTAATTGTTCATTTTGATGAAAAGATGTATCTTCTAACATCTTTTTAACAAATTCAACATCAATACCTGCAAGATTTATTGTTGATGGTAGTAAAGAAAGATTATCAAATTTAGTCTTTATTATTGCATCAGTTATAGGACATCTTCCAGTTATAACTTGATAAATATCAAAAGTGAAATCACCGTTTGAGTATCCAAGCCCAGTTGTAGCATTTCTTTGAGGGTCCAAATCTACTAAAAGAGTCTTCTTGCCTTCTTTACCTAAAGCGGCAGCCAAATTAATAGATGTAGTTGTCTTTCCTACACCACCTTTTTGATTAACTAATGAAATAATTTTTGCCATAATAGCCACCTCTTTATAGAATATTTCAACTATATGTTATTTTAACATAAATATCTAAATTTGTCTTTAAATTTTAACATAAAAAAAGCCATTAAAATGGCTTTTATTTATTTTCTTTTATTGCTTCTTCTAATTCTTCTTTACTCATCTTAGTATAACCTTTTATTTTAAGTTCTTTTGCTTTTTCTTTTAATTCAGTTAAAGTTAAATTCTCTTCTGAATCTTCTTTATAGTTTAAGCAATCTAACGAATTAGTTTCTACAATACTTTCAATTTGCTCTTTAGTTAATGTTTCATTAATCATTAAAGCTTTACTTAATAAATGAACTAAATCTTTGTTTTCCTTAATAATCTTTTTAGCTTTTTCATAACATTTTTCAATGATACTTCTTGTAGCTTGGTCAATTTCTAGAGCAACTTGGTCAGAGAAGTTTTTTGTTTTTCCATAATCTCTTCCTAAGAATACTCCTTCAGATTTTTGTTCATATTGCATTGGCCCTAAATCACTCATACCATATTCAGTAACCATGCTTCTTGCAATATTAGTGGCTTTCTTGAAATCGTCAGATGCGCCAGTTGTAACTTCACCTAAGAAAATTTCTTCACTAGCACGTCCACCAAGTAAACCAGTAATTGCAGCTTCTAGTTCACTTTGAGATGCTATACCAATTTTTTCTTCTTTTGGAAGCATCATAGTGTAACCACCAGCAACACCTCTAGGTATAATTGTAATTTTATGAACTTCATTAGCATCTTCTAATTTAATACCAATAACAGCATGTCCAGCTTCATGGTAAGATACTAATTTCTTTTCTTTATCAGTAATTTTTCTTGAAGTTTTAGCAGGTCCCATTAATACACGGTCTGTTGCTTCATCAATTTCATTCATAGAGATATCTGCTCTATTACGTCTAACTGCAAGAAGTGCAGCTTCATTTAGTAAGTTTTCAATATCTGCTCCACTAAATCCAGGAGTTCTTTCAGCAATATTTTGAAGATTAACATCTTTATTTAAAATTTTATTCTTAGCATGAACTTCTAAGATAGCTTTTCTTTCTTTAGAATCTGGAAGTGATACTGTAACTTGTCTATCAAATCTTCCTGGTCTAAGTAAAGCTGGATCTAGTACGTCAGGTCTATTTGTTGCAGCTATAATGATAATTCCTTCATTTGCTCCAAATCCATCCATTTCAGTAAGTAATTGGTTAAGTGTTTGTTCACGTTCATCGTGTCCACCACCGAGTCCTGTACCACGTTGTCTACCTACAGCATCTATTTCATCGATGAAAATTAAGCAAGGTGCATTTCTTTTAGCTTCTTTAAACATATCTCTAACACGAGATGCACCTACACCTACAAATAATTCAACAAAGTCAGAACCACTTATATAGTAAAATGGAACATTAGCTTCACCAGCAACTGCCTTAGCTAGTAATGTTTTACCTGTTCCTGGAGGGCCTACAAGAAGTACTCCTTTAGGAATTCTAGCACCAAGTTTTTGGAATCTTTTTGGATTTTTTAAGAAATCAATAAGTTCTTCAACTTCTTCCTTCTCTTCTTTTAATCCAGCAACATCTTTAAATTTAACTTGGAAGTTACCATCATTAAGTCTTGCTCTTGATTTACCGAAATCAACACTGTTTTTATTTGTTGATGCTAGCTTACTAAATAATACATAAGCTGTTGCAACAATAATAACAATAGGTAAAATGTTAACAATTATATATAAAATTGAACTTGATCCTGGATCACTTTCAGTTTTATATTCCTTTCCTAATTTATTAGCATATTCTGTAACTATAGATAAATCTTTTTCTAAAACTTTTGTCTTAAAACTTTCTCCTTTACCATAGTCATTTAATTTACCTTCTACAATATAAATACTTTCACTACTTTTAGGTGTAATCTTTATTGATGTTATAGTTTCTTTATTAACCTCTTTAATAAGTTGCCCACTTGTTAAATTATGAACTTCTTTAGTTCCATAATTTAAGAAGTACATAACTCCAACAAATATTAAAGCTATAACTAAATAAGGATATAAATTTTTAAGTAGTTTATTATTACTTTTTGTCTTCATTTTATTTCTCCTTACAATTTAGTATTATATCATACTTTTCGTCTTTGTCTTTAGCAAACTTAGATTTTTTTAAGCCTGGTATCCATAATACCTTATTATCACCATCAACAACTATAGGATAATTATCTCTTTTTAATTTGCTTACTTTTGAATCTATAAAAATGTCTTTGATCTTCTTTTTACCTTTTAAGTTTAATACTTCTATAGTATCTCCATCTAATCTGCTTCTTATTCTAATTGGAAGTTTAACTTCCTTTAAATCTAGAGCAATCGTGTTATTAGATTTATTGAAAACATCTGTTACCGTAATAATCATATCTTCATTTTCAAACTTATCAACAAATTCTTGGTCAAATTTAGCAACTTTACTTGTATTCTTATCAAAAACTAACTTATCATATTCTTTGCCAAACCTATAGCCGTTAGGTAAATTAATTAATGCATTTGATTTTTTACTATTTAAAGTATCTTTCATATTATTAAATATATTGTCATTAATGGGAAGATAATCTACTAATTGATATTTTGTGATTAAATCACTTAATATATTTTCTACCAAGATATCATCTAGTTTTATTAGCTTACTAACAATGATATTTCCTTCTTCATCAGTAACATTAGATAACTCTTCTTTAGCTTTATTATTAACATAATCGTAATATTTTTCAATTTCTTCAGAAAATTTCAAAAATTTTAAGTGAATGTTATCTTCTTCATTCTTCATTAGAGGAATAATATTATTTCTGAATCTATTTCTTGTATAATCATCAGAATAATTAGTTTTATCGATCCTATAAGGGATATTGTTAGCTTTATCATATTCTTCTAACTCTTTTTTTGTTCTATGTATTAATGGTCTAATAATACTTATATTTTCCCAAGAAGAAATTTCTTTAAATGGCGTAAAACCTTTAATATTTGATCCTCTTGTAATTCTCATTAAGATAGTTTCTATTAAATCATCACCATGATGTGCAGTTAAAATATAATCTGCATTATATTTTTTAATTAAATCTTTAATAAATGCATATCTGATTTTTCTTGCGTCTTCGTGGAAATTTTGTTTTTCGTGATATTCATTAATTTCATATAATTCAAAGACATCGTTATTATCCTCTGCATATTTTGAAACCATTTGTGCCTCTTCATCTGATTCTTCTCTTACCTTATGGTTAACGTGAGCAACAATAACTTTCACATTGTTATCATCTTTAATAGAATTTACAACTGAAAGAAGAGCCATGGAGTCTGGTCCACCGCTACAAGATACAATAACTGTTTTATTACTTAATAACTTAGTTAATTTTTCTTTTTCTTCTTTCATATTAATCACCAATATAGTGAAGTATTTTATATTAAATACTTAATTTTTACAATAATTATTTATTAAAAAGCATACTATCTATAAATCCTTCTATTTCTCCGTTAAATACTTTTTCTGGAGATGTTGATTCATAATTTGTTCTATGATCTTTTACTAATTTATATGGTTCTAAAACATAACTTCTAATCTGGCTTCCAAAGTTAATGCTACTTTGATCTTTTACCTCATCAATTAATTTTTGATTTTTTTCAATTTCTAATTGGTAAAGTTTATTTTTTAATAGCTTCATAGCTATTTCTTTATTCTTTAACTGACTTCGCTCAGTTTGACATGTTACAACGATTTTAGATGGTATATGTGTAATTCTAACTGCTGAATTAGATGTGTTTACTGATTGTCCGCCAGCTCCACTACTATGATATACATCTATTTTTAAATCTTCATCCTTAATGTCTATTGTAATATCATCATTAAATTCAGGTGTTACGTTTATAGATGCAAATGATGTATGTCTTCTTTTATTAGAATCAAATGGTGATATTCTAACAAGCCTATGAATACCTTTTTCATTTTTTAAATACCCATAAGCATATAAACCTTTAACATATAATGTTGCACTTTTAATACCTGCTTCATCACCTTTTTGCATACTAATTAGTTCGTATGAGTAATTCTTTCTTTCACAATATCTTTCATACATTTCTAAAAGCATGCTTGACCAGTCGCAACTTTCTGTTCCTCCAGCTCCTGGATGAATATCAATATAACAATTTAGTTCGTCATATTTTCCCGATAAATAAGTTTTTTTAGAAAATTCATTAACTTTATTTTCTACATTTTTACTTTCGTTTGTTAAATCTATATCATTATCTATTTGTGATAATTCAATTAAATCATCTATTTCTGTTAATAATTCATTATATTCTTTAATACTAGATTTTAGATTACTTATTCTTTGACATATTTCATTAGCTTTTGTTTGATCATCCCAAAAATTTGGCTCATTTAGTTCTATTTCAAGTTCTTCTAATTCTTTAGACTTACCAGAAACGTCAAAGTAACCTCCCTGTGTTTGTAACTGTTTCTTTTAATTTTGTTAATAATTCTTTAATATCAGATTGCATTTAAATCACCAAGCTTATTATATCAAAAAAAGTTAATAACATGAAAGTTATTAACTATTTCTCATTCATTTCTCTAATTGCTATAGTTGCTGCTATTGAACCATCACTAACTGCTGTTGTTAGTTGTCTTAATTCTTTAACTCTTGTGTCTCCAGCAACGTATATACCTTTTATGTTTGTTCTAACACCATCAATTGTTTTTATATATCCCAAACTATCAAGTTCTAGTATATTGCTAAAGATTTGATTTTTAGGTTCTTGACCTACTGCTATAAATAAACCGTCTATATCTATTACTTTAGTAGTATCTCCACAAACAATTTCGACACTTGATAAAATTTCCTCTCCTATAAGTTTAGATATAGTTGAGTTTTTAATTATTTCAATATTACTATGTTCATCTAATTTAGATAGTAATGCTTCGCTTGCAGTAAATTCTTCTCTTCGATGAATTAAGTATACCTTAGATGCTATATCAGATAAATAAATAGCATCTTCTAAAGCTGTATCTCCACCGCCCACTACAGCTACAGTTTTATTTTTAAAGAAGTTACCGTCACATGTAGCGCAGTATGAAATACCTTTTCCTACATATTTAGATTCGTTTTCGATATTTAACCTTCTGTTTTCAGATCCTGTAGCAATGATAACTGATTTGGCACTATAAGTATCTTTGTTAGTTGTTACATTTTTATTTTCATCTACTCTTAGTACTGTTTCGTATTTAATTACAGCACCTAAATTAGTTACTTGTTTGTATAAGTTAGTTGCAAAATCAAAACCAGATATATTTTCAATTCCTGGATAATTCTCAATTTTGCTTGCATTTAATATTTGACCACCATAAGTCTTAGCCTCAAAAATTAGTATATTCTTGTTTGCCCTTAATGCATATAAAGCTGCAGTAAGTCCTGCAGGCCCAGCACCTATTATAATAATATCATACATAAATATCACTCTTTCTAAAAAGATATATCTTTATTTTCTAGATTTTTATCTACTAATAATTCATGAATTTCTTCTTCTTCATTATCTAAATATACTTCTTCTATTCTATCTACTCTACATTTTTCTGATAGCAAAATAGCTTTTACCTTATCAACAGCATCTTTGACTTGATCATTTATAACCACGTAATTATATTTAGTTATTTCATTTATTTCTTTATATGCTGTTTTAAATCTTTTTAATATTTTCTCTTTATCTTCAGTTTTTCTATCAACAAGCCTTCTTCTAAGTTCACTCATTGATGGAGGCATTATAAATATAAATACTGCCTCTGGTATTAATTCTTTTACCTTTAAAGCTCCTTGAATTTCTATTACTAAAACTACATCTATTCCATTATTCAATTTTTCAACAATATCAGACTTTGGTGTTCCATAGTAGTTATCATTATATGATGCATATTCTAGAAAATCATTATCTTTTATTCTCTCTTCAAATTCCTCTTTTGTTAAGAAAAAATAATGAATACCATCAATCTCACCACTTCTTGGTTTTCTTGATGTTGCAGATATTGACAACCATATATTTTCATTTTCTTTTAATAGTTCATTAACAATGGTGTCCTTTCCAGCTCCTGATGGACCTGATATAACAATTAAGTTTCCTCTGCTGCTAGTTTTAATAATATTCTTCATAGTACCTCCTTAAAATTGATTATTCAAAGAAATGCCATTCCATAAATCTTTTTTCCATATATTTATCATTATATTTTTTGTCAATATGCTTTGTTATTTTATTAGTAGCTTCTATTCCTTTATGTCTATCAGCCCATCTAACAATAGCTATTCCCGTTACAGTAAAATTAAAAATCATAAACGCTGTAAAAAAAGGAAGAATTATATTAAATACCTTATTTCTTGTTAAGTTCAAAAATTTTCTTAAATATGGAGTAGTATATTCAAATAAAACACCAAATATACCCCAAACTAAGAACATAAACAAACATATATGTCCTTTAAAATTCATAAATGAATTTTTGTAACTCCATGCATACATATTTAAACCATACTCTAAAACTAATCCGCAGATTAATTCAACCATGGTTCCTACAGATGCATATAATAGATATTTTAAGAATATATTTAATTTATTAATATACATACTTATTGCATAGTATCCAGC